>RFVZ01000178.1 GCA_009922405.1 Betaproteobacteria bacterium | reverse complement strand
TAGGAGGCCGTAGGCCGCCAACCGAATCCCGAAATCAAGCGCGATCCGTGATGACGTTACAAAGGGAATCGCCAGCAGAAGGATCAGGGCAATCAGCGCCCATAAGGTGTCCCGCCCCAGACTGGAGCGGGAGTTGAGCGCACTCATCGCGCGGCCTTACCCAGCAATCCGCTGGGCTTGACGATCAGAATCACGGCCATCGCGAAGAACATCGTCCCCTCCACGAAGAGCGGGAATCCGATCGAACCGAATGAGCGAATCAGGCCAATCATGAGAGCGCCAACCAGCGCCCCACTCACCGATCCCATGCCACCAATCACGGTCACGATGAACGATTCAATCAGGATCGAAAAGCCCATGCCGGGCGACATTGATCGTACGGGCGCAGCCAATCCACCCGCTAGACCTGCCAACATGCCACCGAAGGCAAACACGCCTGCATAAATCAGGCTGGTATTCAAACCCAACGCAGAGGTCATCGACGGATTGTGGGCCGCCGCCCGCACAATCTTGCCGATCCGGGTCTTGCTCAAAATGGCCCACAACACCAGCGCAATCACCCCAGCCGCCGCCATCAGATAGATGTAAAAAATTGGCACGACCCCACCGCCAATTAAGAGGGGTGGCGCCTGAAAGGCCTCTGGCATCCCCATCGACTGAAAATTGGGCCCCCAGACAATCTTGACGACATCGTCAAGAATCAGAATGAAGGCATAGCAGACGAGCAACTGCATCAGGACGTCGGCGTTGTAGACGCGCCGCATGAACAAACGTTCCAGCAGAAGTCCAAACAGCCCAACGCCAAGGCCCGCGACTACCACGGAGAGTGCAAAACTCCCACTGAGCCGGTAGGCTGAAAGTGCGAAGTACGCACCCAGCATATAGAACGAACCGTGGGCAAAATTAATGACCCCGAGTACGCCGAAGATCAGGGTCAGGCCCGCAGCGACCAAAAAAAGCAATGCACCGACAATCAGTCCGGTGCTTGCCTGAGTCACGACACAAGAGGCCGAACTCAGGCAATCAATCAGCGCAGCAAGATCCACGTTGGCTTGCGTTCAGCGGCGGGCAGCCGATTAAACGATCAAACGATCAGGCAAAGCCTTTACGTTTCTTCCACTCCAACTCGAGTTCGGCGATGAGCTTCCAACTGCCGCTCACGGGGTTGTCCATGAAGGGTTCGACCGTATCGAGTGCGCCCCAACTGACGGCGTAGTCCACCACCGTGTTGTCTTCGGCGCGCATGGTGAGCTTGCCATTAGCACCAAACGGCGAATCGATTGTCAAACCGCGCAGGGCCTCGGCCACCTTCTTGGAGTCGGTACTGTTGGCCTTCTTGATCGCTGTCGTCAGGAACTGCATCCCGGCGGCATTCTGCCAGGACCAATTGAGCGGGAGTTCTTTGAAGCGGGCCTGATACGCGTTACACCAGCTCGTGTTGGCGGCCGTTGCCGGAACGTTTTTGATGTAACGATTACCCGAATGGAGGTTGCCCGGTACGCTCTTCACCGCGGTCAAGACCGCGTAATCCGCCATATTCACCGCGAAAAATTGTCGATCCTTGAACAGTGCGTAAATGCTGGACTGATCGATAAATGAGGTCAGATCTCCGCCCCAGATGCAGGAATAGATTGCCTGCGGGCGGCCCTGCAGCAAGCGGGTAATCGACTCACTGTAATCAGGCTGAAAAAGTTTCGGCCAGACCTCGCCAGTCACTTCAACGTCTTTGTTGAAATACTTCAAATATTCAATAAATTCAGCTGTGGTGTCACGACCGTAGGCGTAATCCGGCGATACGGTCATCCAGCGCTTGAGGCCCTTTTCTTTAGCCACCTGAGCCGCATAGGCACCTCCGACCACCGCGTCATGAATCCCCTGGCGGGCGCAGCGGAACGCGGTCGGTTCACGCAGTTTTGGATCTGCGGTCAGCGAGGAGGTCTCTGAACACGTATGAATAACCAGAACCTTCAGGTCACGGGCAACCTCGTGCACTGCAAAGCCACCCGAGGAGGCCTCACCATCGAACAGCATTTCACAGCCTTCGGAGGTCACCAACTCGCGCGCCACTCTCGCCGCTTCCTGCGGCTGGCCCTTCGAGTCACGAACCACCAGTTCAATCTTGCGACCGCCCAATCCGCCCGCGGCGTTGAACTTCTCAACCTCCATCGTCGCTGCGTTGACCGAGGCATTCCCGAGCATTGCGACGCGGCCCGAGAGAATCGTCGGCATCCCGATCCGAATCGGTTTGTTCTGCGCCAGCGAAATCATTGGTGCACCCAAAGTCGCAAGGCTTGCAGCACCTGCGCCCTGAACCAATGCACGGCGAGTGGGATTCAGAGTTGAATTTTCCTGGGTCATCGAGTGGTCTCCTGTGGGATTCAGATTTCTGGCGACATTGCACCCCATTTCCGCCTCGAAATTAAGGGGTTTCGCGAAAATCCGGGTTTTCCTGAGGCCTCATGTTGCGGTGCTACCCGCATTGTGCAAACTGCAACCTCAACCATTCAACAACATCCCGGTTCGCACGCTGGGCGAGCGCAGTTGCAGGCGCCAAGGTGTCAAAACCATGTGGCCCGCCCGCATACACATGCAACTGAACCGACACACCCGCATGACGCAGTCGGTTTCCGTATTCGATATCCTCGTCTGAGAAACCATCCAATGCGCCAACCGAAAGGTATGTCGGCGGCAGCCCCTGAAGATTCTTTGCTCGGGCAGGAGCCGCGTAGGCTGGCACCTGGTCGCCGGTGAGATCGCCGAGATAGCTGGCCCAGCCATATCGGTTGGCGTTCGGAGGCCAGACGGGATCATCCCAATGACTGGAAACGGTTGTTTGACGATCATCGATCATCGGGTAAATCAGGACCTGAAACGCCACTGCCAGTTCGGCCCGGTCCCTGGCCAGGAGGGCGAGCCCTGCCGCCAACCCCGCACCCGCGCTGGCGCCGCCAATGCCGATCCGTTGAGAATCAATTCCGAGTTGATCAGCGTGTTCATGAACCCACCTCAGGCCCGCATAACAATCCTCAAGAGGCCCCGGGTATTTGCTCTCGGGCGCCAATCCGTATTCGACCGAAACCCCGACGCAGTCCATCTCGGAGCACCAACGATCGAAGCGCGGATCGTCACCCACATTGCGCCCGAGCACTAAACCACCACCATGCATCCAGTAGATGCAAGGCAGTTGACCCTTTGCTCGCTTTGGTCGGTGAACTCGCACGCTGACAGGCGGTCTTTCGGGCACTGAATAGTCGATGCGCTCGACCGCGTCAGACAGCCTCGGGACCGGGACCGAACGCATTCGCTCCCGGACGGCCGACAGGGTTGCATCGGACAAATCGCCCAGGCGTAATTCGAGCGCGGCCAGCGCTTCAGCGACCTCAGGGTCAATCAGGCTGTATGACATCAGGTTGTGCGACATCGGGTTGTGCGACATCAGGTTGTTGGACATTCAATGGCTCCGCAAGGGAATCCTCAGCGGCCCATGAACACCGGCTTGCGTCGTTCATTGAAGGCCAGAATACCTTCGATGCGATCTTCGGTATGAATCAGGTGGTTATAGGCTTCCACCTCAAACCGGAACGCCGTCCGCAAGTCCATCTCGCGACCATAACGAACTGATTTTTTGATCTGACGCACGGAAAGCGGCGCATTGCCGGCGATCCGTCGAGCGACGGCAATGGCATGTTGAACGACCTCACCGGGCTCACAGATTTCATTGACCAGCCCCCAGGCAAACGCCTTCTCAGCGCTGATCGGCGAGCCGGTGAGCAAAATTTCGCGCGCTCGCCGGTCGCCGATCGCCCGCGGTAGATTCTGAGTACCACCGATCCCCGGCATGATTCCAAGCGTCACCTCCGTCAATGCAAAACGAGCCAGACGGGACGCGAACATGAAGTCACACGACATGGCGGTCTCGAATCCACCCGCGTAGGCATGACCATTCACCGCAGCAATCACAGGGACGGGTAATTCAGTCAGTGCGCAGGCCATCCGCTCGAAAAGCTCGTGCTGGCGCTGCCACTGATGCACGCTCATCCCGTTGCGTTCTTTAAGGTCGGCCCCGGCACAAAACACCTGCGTACCCGCACCCGTCAGAACAACGCAGCGAACCTCGTGATCTGCCTCCGTCAGATGAGTCCAGACATCAAGCAGGTCCTGCCCCATCTGGGTGTTGAATGCGTTGGCAACCTCTGGCCGATTGAGCGTGACCAATGCGACTGAATCCCCGACACTCTCGATCTTGATCGTAGAGAACGTGCCAATGTCGCCAAGCGATCCTTCAGTCGGCATAGATGCCAGCCTTTTGAATGACCGGACCCCACTTCGCGATTTCGGCCTCGAGATGCGACTTGAGACCTTGGGGCGTGATCTTGTCGGCGGGCGGAATATCTGAACTCAGCTCCGCCATCCGCTGGCGGATTCCGGGGTCCGCAAGCGCATCTCGCAAGGCCAGATTGATCTTGTCGGTGACCTCTCGCGGCGTACCACGCGGCGCGTAAAGGCCATGCCAAACCTTGACCTCGAAACCCTTCATCCCCTGCTCATCAAGCGTCGGCACGTTGGGTAACGAGGCCAAGCGCTTGAGCGTTGTGACGCCGTAGACTTTGACCCGGCCATCCCGAATCAGCGGCACGGTCTGGGTTGTCTGATCACACAACAGATCGACCTGTCCGCCGAGCAAATCTGTCATTGCAGGCGCAGTACCTTTGTAGGGTACCGTCGTCAGATCGACGCCAATCGTGCTCATAAAAAGCATGCCGCACAGATGTGACACGGCGCCCAAACCCGCATTTGCAAGCGTCACCTTCTCTTTATTAACTCGAAGGTAGGCGATGAGTTCGTTCAGATTATTGGCTGGAAAGTCCTTGCGGGCGAGCATGGTCATCGGCACATCAACCACCTGCCCAATGAACTCGAAATCCTTCATCGGATCAAACCCGAGCTTGCGATACAGCGCTGGCGCGGTCGACATTCCCATGTGATGCAGAAAAACCGTATGCCCGTCCGGGGTTGCCTTGATGACCCGCTGCGATGCGATCGTCCCCCCGGCGCCAACTGTATTCTCGACGACAACCGTTTGGCCCAGGCTCTTGGCCATCGG
>RFVZ01000177.1 GCA_009922405.1 Betaproteobacteria bacterium | reverse complement strand
GTACGAAACCCGATTTTGCACCCATTGCGCAACACCGCTCATGCTGACCACTCAGCTCGAAGACGGTGGCCACAAAGAGCGATTGCGCTGTCCGGCTTGTCGTTGGACGGTTTGGAACAACCCGACGCCGGTTCTTGCTGCGGTCGTGCAATGCACCGACCGCGACGGGCAGCTGTTGCTTGCGCACAATGCAGCCTGGCCCGGGCGAAGGTTCCGTTTGATCACCGGATTTATGGAAGCCGGGGAAACCCCCGAAGAGGGAACGGCACGCGAGGTCACCGAAGAAACTGGCCTCCAGGTCGACGGGCTTTCACTGATTGGGGTCTATGATTTCCAGCGCATGAACCAAGTCATCATCGCGTACCACGCGCGCGCCAGCGGGACCATTGTGCTGTCGCCCGAACTGAGCGAATACCGACTGTTTTACCCCGAGGATGTCCTCTGCTGGCCGGCAGCCACCGGCCTCGCGCTCGCTGACTGGCTGCGTTCAGAGGGTCATGAACCGCAATTCAGCGAGCACAAACTTTCTTGACAATCAATTCAGCAGCCGTACCCGGTGTTACGGTTCGCCAGTCATTCGGATGTTCGGTACCCAAATTGGCCCCCTGTGCCATGGGCTCCGCATGAAGCGCCTCGTAAGTGACCTGATATTCAACCGTCTCACAGTCGACTTCATATCGCATCCGCACCGATCGCTCACCGTCAGGCCCCTTTTTTACGCGGTCTGCAATCACCCAGACTGATGTCAGGTCAACCTGATAGCGGATGGTGTCCGGATTGAAGTAAAACGACGCCTCCTCATTGGCCGCAATCGGTAGCCAGGCCGCCGCGGCAGACGTCGAACTGAGGGTCCAGAGGAGAACCGTCCACACAAGATACTTTGGAAACAGGCGCCCAGCCGTCGAGTCGTTTGTCGCGAGTTCATGCCGATCGACCCGCATTACGAATTTCCTCGGTAATTCTCACGTAACTCCCTTTTGAGGACCTTACCGATCGCACTGCGAGGTAACTCTTGAACGAAGCGCAAGTCCGAAAGACGCTGAGTCTTGCCGACCCGTGCATTGACCCAATTTCGAAGCTCCTGAGCGCTTAGACCACTCTCTGACTCTGCCCCGGCCCGCCGGACTACAAATGCCACCGGCGTCTCGCCCCAGTCGACCGACGGCACCCCAACCACTGCTGCCTCCTGGACGTCTGGATGCTCATCAAGAACCGATTCGAGGTCACTCGGATACAAGTTGAATCCACCCGAAATGATCATGTCCTTCTTACGATCGAGCAGAATCATAAAACCCTCTGGATCGAATCGTCCGATGTCTCCGGTGCGAATGAACCGCAAACCATCGGGGGAAAACCATTCTGCTTCTTGAGTCTTTTCTGGTTGGTTGTGGTACCCAATCATCATCGCGGGCGAGCGTCCAACGACCTCGCCGGGCTCGCCCGGAGGAAGTTCCACCCCCTTGTCATCAATCAAGCGAAGGTCGTGCCCCGCAGCGGGAGGGCCGACGGTATGGAGTTTGTCGGGATGAAGATGCGCCTCGAGAATGCAGGTTCCACCGCCTTCGGTCATCCCGTAAAACTCGACCAATCCCCCAGGCCAACGTCGCAGCACATCGGCCTTGATCTCAGCCGCAAATGGCGCACTGGTGGAAAACTTCATCTGAAACGCCGACAGATCATGGGCGTCAAACTGTGGATGCGCCATCAAACGACGGTATTGCACAGGCACAAGCATCGTGTGGGTCACCCGCTCGCGCGCCGCAATCTTCAACCATTCGCCGGCATCAAACTTCGGCATTAAATGGACCGTCCCACCGAAGCCGAGAGTCGGGAAAAAAACCACCAAGGTCGTATTGGAGTAGAGCGGTGTCGACAGCAAGGTCACGGTCGACGCGCTGTAGCCATACTGCAAGCCTCGATGAATATGCAGCCATCGCATCCCATGCGGCTGAACAATGCCCTTGGGAACGCCGGTCGTTCCAGAAGAATAAATGATGTTGAAAGGCGACTCGGGCCGTAATTCAACAGGACAGGGCTGCGCTCCGATCGGCTCGAGCCAGGCCTCCAGTGAACGGCACGACAGGCCCGCGTCAAGTGCGACACAATCACTACGGTAGGTTTCGGGCACCAAGCCAAACCCGATGTCATCTACAAAAAGGCGCTTTGGATTTGCGTCCTGCAACATGGCTGCGAACGTTGCCGCCGTCACCGAGTACGCCAGTGGCGCGACCACGAGACCCGCCCGTAATGCCCCGAGGAAAATGGCTGCCAACCATGGCGTCATACCGCCACAAAGGACGATCGAATCCCCCTCGACCAAACCGTCCCGTTGCAGAGAGGCGGCCACCTGATCCATCCGCTGATCGAGCTCAGCCCAAGTCAGGCAGTTCTCGCCCTGCACAATAGCGGGATGCAGAGGCTGAGCCTGCGCATGTTCGCGCAGCAAATCCCCGATCGGTCGAAATGGCGGCAAATCATCCACCTTGGTCGGTTCGGCTTGTCTCATCTATTCACCCTTTCAACTCTTCAACTTCATCGCATAATCGTGACATGGGAAACATTTACCTCGTCCGCCATGGTCAAGCCTCATTTGGTGCGGAAAATTATGACCAGCTCAGCACGCTTGGCCAGCAACAGAGCCAACGACTCGGAGAATACTTCGCCGACAAGGGTATCCAGTTTGAAGCGGCATTAACGGGAACCCTGCAGCGACAGATTCAGACCCATTTGGCCATCTGTGCCGGTGCCCAGGTCACACTGCCTGCCCTACGTTGGCCCGGTCTCAATGAGTACGATAGTGAAGCGGTGATCGCAACCGTTCATCCCGAAAAGTTGGTGAAGCCCGACACCCCCGAGCTCTATCGACATCACTTTCGACTCTTACGAGATGGCTTGACGCAATGGATGCAAGGTCGGGTCCAACCGGTTGGCATGCCAACTTATGTCAATTTTGTGCACGGCGTGACGAGTGCACTTGATCACGTGCGGGGCAATTTTGGTGGAGATGTCCTCATCGTTTCGAGTGGCGGCCCGATTTCGACTGCGGTTGGTCACATCCTGGGCGTGCCTCCAGAGTCCACAATTGAATTGAATCTTCGGATTCGGAACAGCGCCGTGACAGAGCTGAACTTCAACCCCAAGCGCTGCCAGCTGCACACGTTCAATACCTTGCCGCACCTTGATGCACCCGACTTTTCGAAGTGGGTTACCTACGCCTAGAGCTCGCGCCACCCGTTCGCATCGTTTGAAGGATCACGCCCATGTTCCAGATGTTCACCCGCCTCGGCCGCGGCCTGTTGATCGCACTCGCTCTGCTGCAATGCGTGAGCGCCGGTGCCGCTTCGCGCGAAGAAATCGATGCCCGGGTGCGCGAAGCTCTGACGAGTTTTGAGGCCGAGGCCCCTGCAGGCCACGAGCTTGCCAAGAAAGCGGCAGGCGTTCTGGTGTTTCCTAATGTGATCAAAGCCGGAATCGGACTGGGTGGCGAATACGGCGAAGGCGTCCTTCAAATCAAAGGCGCTAACGCGGGTTATTACAGCATCGCCGCCGCGTCGATTGGATTTCAGTTGGGCGCACAGGCCCGCAATCAGGTCATCCTGTTCATGAATCAGAGCGCGCTCGACACCTTTCGCCAGAGCCAGGGCTGGAAGGCAGGCGTCGACGCCAGCGTAGCCGTGGCGACCCTTGGAGCCGGCGGCTTGATTGACTCCGAAACGCTCAACCGCCCAATCATCGGTTTTATATTTTCGGGCAAGGGCCTGATGTACAACCTAACCTTTGAAGGTTCAAAAATCAGCCGGATCGACCGCTAGCCAATTGCGGTCTGGCGACAAGATCCGCCGCAGAGAACGGGTTCAAATAGGCAGCGCTCTCATTGGCCGGTGCGCTCAACCAGCCCTCGTAAGACGATTCGGGCAGGATCACGACCATCCGCTTTTCGTCGGTGGGCTTATGAAAGTCGCGCATCAATGGATGGTCGTCGGCATTGATCGTGAGCATCGTGTAACTCAATAACCAGGAACCATCGGGCTTCTTCCAGGCATCCCACAGGCCTGCAATGCCCATCGGGCGACCATCTGTGCGTTCGATTCGGGTGGAAATCGCCTTGCCAGTCCGCCAATCTGGCTCGTAGATCGCTCGTGCCGGAATAATGCAATGACGCGCTTTGCGCCAGGCGTCGCGAAAGCTTGGTTTAGACGCGACGGTTTCACTTCGGGCGTTGTACGTACTTCGCGCGAGCTTTTCATCGACTGCCCAATGGGGCAAAAGCCCGAAGAGCCCGTTGAGCGTCTCACGCCTGGGGACCTTGGAATTCTCGTCCAACTGAGCCTCAGTCGGTCCTGGCACCAGCCGAACGAACGAGCCGAGGTACCCCGGCCACAGGTCGAGTTTGCCGGGAGAATCGGGAGGCGTCGATCCAAAGAAATCCGGAAACCAATCCGGTGCCGGGACATTTTCGTAATGCGCACACACGGGATAACTCAGGCTCCTCACGAAGGCTCAAATTGTTGCACAAACCAGCTGGTTGAACTCAAGCAAGGGTTCTCACGACCCCGGGTTGTTACGGGGTTCACAACCCGTTCAAGTGGGAGTTGAATGTTCCAAATCTTAATCCAATGAGGCAGCCATGACCGACCTCGCGTTACCCCCAGTGCAGATCGCCACCCAGTGGCTGGCCGACTTCGAATCGGCCCTTAAGGAACGAAATCTTGATCGCATCATGGGCCTGTTCGATGCCGATTGTTACTGGCGCGATCTGGTGAGTTTCACCTGGAATATCTGTACCCAAGAGGGTCCAGATGCGATTCAGGGGATGTTAGAGAAACGACTCAGCGAGGTCGATCCGGGGCACTTCAGCGTCGAAGGAAATCCCACCGAGGCGGACGGGATCATTGAGACCTGGTTCACCTTCGAGACCGCAATTTCGCGCGGCCGCGGACACCTGCGGCTTCGTCATGGCAGGGCTTGGACCCTTCTGACGACGATGACTGAGCTCATTGGGCACGAGGAGCACAAAGGAACCCGCCGCCGCATGGGAGCAGAACATGGCGTTCATCCGGGCCGTCAGACCTGGCTCGAGCAACGTCAGGAAGAAGAGCGCACCCTGGGCCACACCGAGCAGCCTTATGTCCTGATCATCGGTGGCGGCCAGGGGGG
>RFVZ01000176.1 GCA_009922405.1 Betaproteobacteria bacterium | reverse complement strand
TTGAGACCGATGATCTCAAAGGCGATGAACCCGCACAGTAGCGACGCGATCCCCGTGAAGCCCAAATAAGTCGGGCCAAACTGTGGGTCACCAAAGATGCCCAGGATTCGGCTGAAGAAGCTAGTGCCTGCTTCGCGCGCATCGCTGGCCACCTCATGCGGTGCTCCGGGGTAGAGCGGGCCGCGAACCTGGACGCGGGTGAAGATGTTTTGATATTCAGCCATGACTGTTTCTCCTGCCGTCAGTTCCAGATCGGCATTTCAAGCCACCAACCCCACCACTCGGGCCATCCGCGGGTCCAGAACGGCCCGCTGATGACGATACAAATGGCGCTCCAGAAACCCGCGCTCAGGGCTAAAAAGAGCCCAAGACGATGGATACCGAGTTGTCCGATCGACCAGCCAATCGTGTCGCGGAAGTAAGAGTTCTCATGCTCGGCCGTGCGAACGGTCTTGCCCTTCTGTGGATTGGCACCGGCCAAAATCGCGCCGCCATGCATGCCGAGCGCGAGTGTCGTGGTGAAGAAGAAGGTGATCGCCAGCATGTGCGCTGGGTTGTAATGAAAGTGCAGGTACTGGTAGCCCACATTCGACACCCAGTCGAGGTGACTGAGGATGCCGTAGGGAAATCCGTGCCCCCAGGCGCCGAGCAATATCGGGCGGATCACGACGAGGGTGACGTAGGCGAAGATGGCCACTGAGAACCCGAACGGTACGTGATAGCCCATACCAAGTTTGCGGCAAATCTCAACTTCGCGCAGTGCCCAGGATACGAAGGATCCGATCGCGCAGATGGTGATGATTTGCCACAGACCACCGTCCATCAGAGGCGCGAGGCCCAGCCCGTATTTGAGATCGGGCGGAGCAATGCTGATCTGCCAGACATTCCAGGTCGGGCCCTGCGAAGCACCATAAAGAATCAGCGCGGTGCCCAGTGAAGCAAAAAAGATCGTCGTGACCCCAAAGAATCCGACGTAAAAGGGACCGACCCAAAAATCGAAGAGATCCCCACCGAGCAAGGTGCCGCCGCGGACACGATACTTTCTTTCAAAACTAAGCATTGCCATGACCAAGGCTCCGTCTGCAGGCCAGATCGATAAAAAACCGAGGGTTACCGAATGCGGCTAGACCCGAGAGTCAGCCCCATCCGGCAACCGGGATTGCCAGGTGTTGTTACTTGCTGGTTCCAGGAGCTGCAGGTGGCAGCGGAGCCCCCTTGGAAGCCACTGGTTGAGCAGTACGCGCCCCGTCGATCCACTGATATCGGTTCGTGCTGAGCAAAATGAAATGAATCAGGATGGCGAGCGAGAAGAGAAAGATCGCCATGGCGACCAGCGCGCGTCGCGCGTCGAATAGGACCCATATACGCCACATGTGACGCCCTCCTTATACCGAAAAGGCGATTGGCAGCGCTTCTTGAAGCGCGACCTTGACGCCGTGAATGAGCGAAGCGCCTTCGAGCGGCGGGAACCAGGGACGCCAGTTCCAGACCAGAAGATGCGCGACGATCGCGATCAACGTAAACATAAAAAACGACGCCATGAAGAGGCGATGAAATTCCTTCGCTTCTTCATTCGTCAGCCCGGACGAATGACCGCCCGCGTTTCCAGAATTGCTCATGTTAGAAAACTCCGAAACAGCCTTACGGCTGGCACCACGCCAAGTGCGCGCAGCAAACATCGTCATGGTTTTTGACGCCATGACGCCCACTCCGTTCGGAGAATCCGAACGGTCGAGCGCAATTCGAAACCCTTGCGAAGTCACGAATCACGCAACGATCAACATCGGCGGGTGCCACGCTCATGCTGGCACCCCCGCAAACAAGTCTTCCCGTGTTTTTTCGATTCGGCTCAGGGTGATGCGTTCTTCGCCAGCCCGGCGCGCATCGCGTTCAGCCCGGTCACGCACCCGCTTCGCCGCCGAAATCCGAACCAGAACCGGTTCAGCCTGGACGCATTCGTCCAGCATCGCCATCGCATCGTCATCCCAGGGGAGTGACGTTTGCAGTCCTGCGGCTCCGGCCTTTGCAAGTGTCGGTTCGACCTTGTCCATCTCAGTGCCCAGCGGCAGGATGTGGAAGAGCACATCGAACAAAACATTACAAATTTCTTGAACGAGATATGTCGCTCCGCTGTAACCCATGAACGGGGTCCCGGTATGACGGCGGATCACGGCTCCAGGGAACGACGCGGGGATCAGCATCCCGCGCGCGCCGGCTTCGGCCATATACATCCGCTCATTCACGCTGCCAAAGACAACCAGCGGTGAACGCTCGTGAATAGCCTTGCGGACGGCCTCGTTGTTGGGCTTCACCCCGGCCGATCGTTCAAACGAAAAGGCGCATGGGAGGCCCATGTCGTCTTCTAGGAAACGGCGGATTCCGCGGGCGTAGGTCTCGGTGGCGACAATTCCAAAGGTGGCGGTACCAAAAAAATCCTGCGTCACTGAGCGCCAGAGATCCCACAGCGGCTTGATCGTCGTGTGCTTCTCACGCTCGATGAAAGGCTCAGGATCGAGATCGAGCAGTTCGGCCAGCGAGCGCAAGAAACGCGTGGTTGAGTGCAGGCCGATCGGGGCACGCAACCATGGACGATCAAGCGCTTCGCAAAGCAAGCTGCCGTATTCGCGATACAGGCATACATTGACGTCGGCATCCGCGAGTTTGGAGACTTCCTCGAGGTGGCTGCCCAGCGGGAAAGTGAGGTTGATCTCAGCGCCGATGCCTTCGATCAAGCGGCGGATCTCGGCGATATCGGACGGCCCGTTGAACATTCCGTACGAGGGGCCGATCAGATTGACCCGGGGCTTTTCACCTGCCTTGCGCTCGCGCGGCTTGGGTGCGCGGCGGGGTCCGAACTCGGTCCAGAGCCAAAGCAACGCGCGGTCTGCGCTCTGCCACTGGTCTTCATCGATCGTACGGGGCAGAAAGCGCTGAATCCCGGTGCCCTCAGGCGTCACACCGCCACCGATCATCTCGGCGATGGACCCCGTAACGACGACCGAAGGGAGGTCTGGATCGAGGGCCTTGTGGGCACGGCGCATCGCGCCTTCGGTCCCGTGCTGACCGAGTTCTTCCTCGCCCAGCCCCGTTACAACGATTGGAAGTTCATGCGGCGGGAGCGCGTCGGTGTAGTGCAATACCGAAGTGACCGGCAGATTCTCGCAACCGACCGGGCCATCGATGATGACCTGCAGGCCCTTGATTGCGGTGAAGGCGTAAACCGCACCCCAGTAACCGCCGGCTCGATCGTGGTCAAGTACCAGCATCAGACTGAATCCAGTGAACGGCGGGCCCGGGCAGCCTTCTCGAGACGTCGTCGGTGATCATCACGAAATGTGGGATGAGCGACTGGTGTCTCGGACCAAACGCCCGCTTGATCGCCAACGCCAACGCCCTCGAAGAACGTCTGCATCGTGTCGAATCGCGCCTTGCCGGCGATCGCCGTGCCAATGATCTGCGCCAGCGCACCAGCGCCAGCAGCGCCCATCAGCGGCCGCGCCGAAATCAGATTGGTGAAGTAGAGCGCGGGTGTCGCTTTCGTTTTTGCATATTGAACGACCGGGGTCGTTCCGATGGCCAGATCGGGTTGATAGGCCTCGACTGCCGCAATGTCTTGCTCGAGTGACGCACGAAACTGGATTTGAACGCCACGAGCCTCGAGCCACTCACGGTCAGCATCTGACCAACGGGTTCTTGGGCAGGCGGTGCCGACGTATCGGAGGTCGGCCCCCGCTTCGACCAGCAAACGACCCACCAACAGCTCCGAGCCCTCATAGCCCGAGAGCGTAATCCGGCCGCGGATCGGGTGTTTTTCCAGAGCGGCTGCAATCATCGGCAGCACGCGCTCTTTGGCCAGCCCGATCTTCTCAGCGGATACGTTGCAGGCGACGCCTATGGCCTCGAGCCAGGCCGCTGTGCCATCGACACCGACGGGTGCCGAGCCAATGGCCTGACGCCCCGCGATTTCGAATTCACGTTGGACTGCGGTGTAGAACGGATGGATCATGGCGGCGACCCGGCAATCGAGCGCGCTATAGAGTTCACGCCACTCGCGGGTGGGTACGACCGGTCCGGCAGCCAATTCCATCGGCGCAAGCAAAGCACCAATGGTCAACGGATCGACCGGAAACATCTCGCCCACGAGCGCCACCGTAGGCAGCGCGGCCCGGCCACCCCGGGGCGCTTGCACCGGACCGTGCTCGGCCTCGCTGCGAGCGTAATTAAGCATTGCCCCTGCGAGTACGTCTTTCGCCTCGGCATGGGTTGGAACCCCAAATCCCGGCACATCAATTCCGATGATGCGGACGCCGTCGATCTCGCGTGGAAGCATCCGCAGCGGAACCCCTGAGGCGGTTGGCACACAGAGATTGATGACCACAATCGCATCATGTAAAGCAGGGTCTGCGAGCCCCGCAACCGCATCGCGAATGTCTTCGTAGAGCTTCCCGGTCACGAGTGACTCGGAATCAAAGGGAACGTAGCCGACCGTTCGCCGGGCACCATAAAAATGCGAGGTGAAGGTAAGGCCATAGACGCAACAAGCCGAACCCGACAAGATCGTTGCCGTACGGCGCATCCGCAAGCCAACCCGCAGCGAACCAAACGCAGGGCACATGCTCTGCGGCTGATCATGAGGACCCGCAGGGTAGTCGGCCGCATAGCGCTCAAGCGTGTCGCTCTTGCCCGCAGCAATCGCCGCCTCTCGCATGCGATCGCGACCACCGTGGCAACTCGCGTCCCCCTCCCGGGCGACCGCGGTGGGTTCCACCGAGATCGGGACGATGCGCTGCGTGGGTTCGGCGGGAGCATTCATGGAAATGGCTTCAAGCAGCTTCGTAAATCACTTCGAGCGATGGACGCTCGACGTGGTTCTTGCCCATCATGTCGGCGCTCGATGCCGACTCGAGAACGACATCGCGTCCGACCGCAGAGGCATCAAACAGCCCCAACAGCGCATCCTGCGAAAGTGGCTCGGGCAATACGGGCTGGGCCTGGGCCACGTTGTCGGACAGGAGCTCAAACAGCGAAGCCCAGGGCGAGCCTGGACGGCCAATAATTTCGTAGCTCGCACTCTTGCGGCGGATACTTTCGTCCGCTGGGATCGAGGCAAGCACGGGAATACCAACCGCCTTCGCAAATGCCTGCGCTTCGCCAGTGCCGTCGTCTTTATTGATCACCAGGCCCGCGACACCGAC
>RFVZ01000175.1 GCA_009922405.1 Betaproteobacteria bacterium | reverse complement strand
AGCTGCCCTAACCCGGCCAGAATTCCAATCGGGATCAGCCACCACGCGGCCGACGAAGTCTGCGCGTTCAGGGGGGTGACGCCGGTGAATGCCATCCCAATCAATCCGAGCGCCGCCGAGCCCAATGCAAAATGGAAAACCGTTCGCGCCTCGGGCTCACCCGCCTTGCCCAATGAAGCCACTTGCAAATAGGCCATCGCGGCCGTGACCCCCGATGCCAGACCCAGCAGGCCGCCGAGCCACTGGTCCTGCGCAAGCGTCGGATGCAAGACCATCACAACGCCGCCAAAACTCAGCAAGACCGCGATCATCCTTGGCGCCTGGCGAATCCAGTCGTTGCCTCGGAAAAGGGCAACGCCCAGAATCCACACCACCATCCACATGCTGCTGGTGTAATTCAGCGTCATCGCAGTCGGTAGCGGCAGAACGGTGATTGCGAAAAACCAAGCGGCAAGCGAGAGATTTCCGATAAAACTGCGCCATGCATGCATCCACGGCACGTCGCTACGCATCGCAACGCCCTGCCAACGCATGACGATCCAGACGAGCAAGGTACTAAACACGCCCCGATAAAAGACCAGCTCGGCGGTGGTGAATTCGGCGGACGCCATCTTGACGCAAACGCCCATGCTCGCAAACAGAAACGCCCCCAACACCATCCAGAAAGCGTGCATCGTGCTGCGGCGTAATCGGTTATCGAAGCGGTTCAACCGCCGCGACGGCCCAACTGATGATCAAGGTGCGCTTTAACGGTCGGCCATTCACCCGCGATGATGCTGTAGACGCAGGTGTCTCTCAGGGTTTGCGGCGCCAGTGGATGCAAGTTGATCTGGTGGCTACGCAAGACGCCATCCAATCGAGCGCCCAAGCGCTCGATCGCACGCACGCTCTGATGGTTGAAACGGTGAGTTCGGAACTCAACGGCAATACAGTCGAGTGTCTCGAATGCATACGTCAGTAGGGAGCGCTTGCAATCGGTATTCACCGGGGTTCGCTGGACACTCTGTCGAAGCCAGGTTGAACCGATTTCAACCCGTCGATTGGCCGCATCGATGTTCATGAACGTGGTCATGCCGACCGCCCGACCAGCCACGATGATTGCAAAGGGCAGCATGGTTCCGAGTTCTTGAAGATCAAGACGACGCGCAATTTCGCCTGCCATATTTTCGGGCGCCGGAATCGCGGTGACCCAGCGTTCCCACAATGCCCCGTCCTTCACTGCTTGCACCAGATCGTCATGATGAACAGTTTCCAGGGGCACCAGGTTTGCGTGGCCCCCTATTAAGGTGACGGGCGTGCGGAATCTTTGCATCACAGTTTCCACTGACGGCCCTTCAGACTGCCCGTCAGACCGCACGTCGAATATGGAGCCAGGCCAGCACAAGCCCCGCACCCTGCAACACGGCTCCAAAATAAAGGGGCGTCCCAATTGCCCAGTCGCCAGGCGGCAGGTGGGACACCATGCCCAATAGCGGCGCACTGATCAGGGGCGCGATCACCGCCATAAAACTGTTGATTGAGCTGACGGACCCCATCGTTTCGCCCTGATTTTTCGCGTCAGCCGCCGCCGAAATCAGGCTTTGAATTGAAGCGGTGACCGTGAATCCGAGCAGGTTACAAAACACCACTGCGTACATCATCCAACCTTCGGTGGCAGCCCCCCAGGCGGCATAGGCGATCGTCGACGACACCAGCCCAATGACGGTCAGCCGGGGGGCTGCAAACCGCTTGATGAGAGGTCCAAGCAAGACCCCCTGGACCAAGACGGAAACTACACCGACGGCCGCCAGCGACCAGCCATTTTGGAGAGAACTCCAGCCAAACTTAAATTCGTTATAAAGAACCCAGCTGTTATATAAAACACCCTGAGCCAATCCGGTACACCCAACGACCAGAATCAATAGCCCGACGCCCTCAAGTCTGGCGAGCGAGCGCAAGGTGTTGATTGGATTCGCCGCGGACCACTTAAACGGGCGACGCCGCTCTTGGGGTAACGACTCCGGCAAAACGAAGTAACCGTAAAGTAAGTTCACCAGCGCAAGAGTGCCCGCGACGAAAAAGGGTAAATGCAGATTGATCGAACCTAGAAGCCCCCCCAGCGCCGGCCCAATGATGAATCCGAGCCCGAACATCGCCCCCAACATCCCAAAGCGCTTCGCGCGCTGCTCCGGAGGCGTAATATCGGCCACATAGGCATTCGCGACCGCCGCATTGGCCTGCATCGCGCCTCCGACCAAACGCACCGCAATGAGCATCCATAGCGCTGTGGACAAGGCCGTTGCAAAAAAGTTGAGCGCGAGACCACAAAAACCCAACAACAGGACCGGTCTGCGCCCGTAATGGTCCGAAAGAGCGCCAAGCAGGGGAGATCCGAAGAAATTAGCAATTCCAAAGGCGAACATGACGACGCCAAACCACAAGCTCTGATCGGCTGGGTTGATCGTGAAGCTGCCAACAAGAGCCGGCAGGACCGGAACAATCAGTCCGATCGACACCATGTCGATCAGTACGGTTAGCAGAATGAATCGCATCGCCGCGGGTCGCGGCTCGACAGATTGAGTCATCTTAAAAAACAGAGTGGTCGCCACGCTCGGCAGATACGGTGCCGCTGACCAGATCCGCGTAAAAGTCGAACAGGGTATCGGATCCTGTCGAAGGTGTCGCTGCGGCGTCATAACCCCCGGTTTCAGGATTTAGCACGAGCATGGATTCAGTCGCGTAATAATGTCCGATCCGGGCCAGCTCGGCTTTCGCTGCAAGCGGGGGGATCCAGCGGCCCATCGCGCCGAGTCCCGTGACGATCGCATCCAGCAGTGCAACGGGCACCTGCTTGAATCGGGGCGGCTTATGCAGCAGCCCGAATAGGTGCGCTCCCTGCTGTCGGGGCGTTATCGCTTCGCCCGGGCCACCGATCGGGAGAATCCGGTTATGAAGCCTTTCATCATCCAGACAATCGGCTAAGTAATTGGCCAGATCTCGATCACTAATCGGTTTGCATGCCGTTAGCTCGCCGTTGCCAAAGACCAGAAAAGGTTTGCCGCGTTTGACCCGATCGACCTGTCCCGAGAGCGACTTAAAAAAAGCCGTCGGCCGGACAATCGAGTAGATAAGCCCCGATTCAATCAGCGTCTTTTCGAAGGCCAGTTTTGCCTGTTGAAAGGCCAGAATGGGCTTCTGGACACAGATAGCAGAAAGAAGAACGACCTGGCGCACGCCCACCTTGCGCGCCGCATCGAGCGCGTGCACATGGGCTCGATGATCAATCGCCCAGGCATCCTCAGGCACCCCCGTGCGCGATGCAAGGCATGAAACGAGCGCGTCAAATCGCTCGCCACAAAGCCCATCACGCGCGAATGCGTCGGGATCGGTGATCTCGCCAAACCGAACAGTTGCCCCAGGCAGCAAGTGTTGGCTGTCTTGCGGCCCTAACGCCCTAGCGGCGCCGGAACGTGGTCGCACGAAGCAGACGACCTGGTGTCCGCGCTGCACCAGGGCATTGACCGTTGCTACCCCAATCGTTCCCGTCGCGCCAAGAACGATGATCCGCTGCGGATTCGGCGAGTGCTTCGGGGCGCTATTTGGCGAGTGCATCAAACCCGCCAGTCGATCATCATCTTGAGGCACTGCACATCGCCGAACGCAATTTCGTAAGCCTGGCGGGCCTGGCCCGGTTGGAATGTATGCGTGATCAAACCTTCGAGTGAGAGGGCACCGCGCTCAACGAGTGCCGTCACCGCCAGCAGGTCGTGTTTCTTCCATTGGGCAGCGACACGGATCTGCGCCTCACGCATGAACGCAGGCGCAAATACGAAACTGAGATCGCTCTTGTAAAAACCGGCCAACACCACCTCGCCCCCGGGCGCCAAACAGGCAATGAGGCGATTCAAAATAGAGGCATCACCGCTGACGTCATAAATTGCTCGATAGTCACGACGGGCATCGTCTTTTGGGTCAGCAACCTTGTAGCCGATCGCGTCCTCGCGTCGGGCAACCGAGCGCCAGCGTGATTCGAGCCAACAACCTCCCCATCACGCCATGGCCAACAATCAGATCGGGTGCGATCATGGGTTCGCGGGCACCTCCAAGAGAAATCGTGTGGTAACAAGTGGCTGCCAGCGCAAGCAGCACCGCTTCTGGCCCCAACTCGGGTGCGACACGCACAACGCGGTCATGCGGAACAATCAAACGAGACCCAGCCCCGCCGAAAATATTTCGGACCCCCTGAAAACTATATGAGCCCGGAATAAAAACCTGCTCACCCACGGCGATGGAGGCCGAACCACCGGTCGAAGCAACCATCGGTGCGGTAACTCGAACAACCGTCCCAACCGTTTCATAGCCAGGAACCAGCGGATATCCGAGGCCAGGAAACGGCGGCATGGTGCCATCCCACAAGAGGCGCTCGGTCCCAGTGCTGATACCACTGAACCCAACTTCGACCTCCAGATCATTGGCTTCGAAGGGCTTGAGTTCGAGCGTTTGCACTGAAAGTTGCTGCGGAGATTCAAAAACAATTGCTTGTGCGTGCGTCATATGAAATTGTTACTTCCTCGAGTGCCATCTTATTGAACTCCGAGGGCATACCGAAATCAACTCGGCGAATGACCAACCATCAGGCGATCCATGCAGTCATCGACTAAGACCAACACGAGTTCATCGAACCACAGCGCCGAGCCCGAGACATCCTCCGCTGTGACTCCACCGACCGCTTTGGAAACCGCAGGCCCGGGCCATCGACCAACGCTCGAGGATCATGTGCTGAAGTTTATCGAGCGCAATAACCGCGGTATTTGGATCGGAATTCTCGCGCTATGTGTCGTGACGGTCCTGGTGACAGAGCACGCCTGATTCATTGCGGCCGCCGCCCTCTTGGGAGCCAAATCGGTCCGGTTCAGGACGCCAAATTGCTGAATTCCAAATGATCGCCAGACACGGTTGATCATTTTGCAAAGGAGCGAACAATCATGAACAAGCGTTTGATTTTGGTTTCCGTCATCGCAACATCCGCGATGTCGTTGGGCGCGTGCGGCCACATGACAAGTCGTGAAAAAAGCACGGCAACCGGGGCCGTCGTCGGCGGCGTCGCAGGCTCTGTTCTCGGTGGCGGTAGCACGATGGGCGCCGTTGGAGGGGCCGCTGTGGGCGGTTTGATTGGTAATCAAATCGATCGAAACAAAAAGTAGGCGGGCTGCCACGGCCGTTACCGTTTCTGGAGTTTGATCCAACAACCCATGCCATCGGCA
>RFVZ01000174.1 GCA_009922405.1 Betaproteobacteria bacterium | reverse complement strand
GGCGGCCCTGTTTACCCCCGCACACATTGGCCCACCATTCGAGCAGCCACCGGAAGCGCCGCGTATTCAGTGGGTCTGGCCCCGTAGCCAAGGGTGGCGTGGACGCGCACTCTTTCATGACGTTCGGGCTATGCACGAGGAATGAAAAGTGTGCGCCCGCGCCACTACCGAATCAGGCCTTGCCTCGATGTTGCGCGCGGGTTACCTCGGGGTCTCCGGAGGGTTGCCCGCGGGATGTTTGATTGTGACCAGCATGTTGTGGACCGATCATCGCCCCGTAGCCAAGGGTGGCGTGGGCGCGCACTCTTTCATGACGTTCGGGCTATGCACGAGGAATGAAAAGTGTGCGCTCGCGCCAATACCGAATCAGGCGTTGCCTCGATATTGCCCAAGGGGGTTACACGCGGGTTGCCCCGCGGGTTGCATCTAGGCCAATGCCGGCAAGCTCTGCTCGCAAATTAAACACCAACGGCCGCAGCCAAAGCTCACGTTCCAAGCCGTGGTTCAACGCCGGATCCTCAAGTACCGTCTGAGCCTCTGACGCGCGCCCCACAAGCAGATGTGACTTCGCGAGAACCACCAAGAAAATCGGCAAGCCAATGGCTTTCCCCGCTCGACGCCAAGCGGCAATGGCGGCGTCAACCTCATCGACGCCTTCGAGGTCGCCCTGGGCCGCGCGCGCCCACCCATGAACCACATGAGCGGCGGTCGCAAGATAATCAAAACCACGTTCGAGTGAAAGATCGCGAGTGATCACCGCAGCCGTTCGGGCGGACGATGCGTCATTCAGGTAAAACCCTGTCCACATCGCGCCACCCCAGGCAAACGCACGGCTAAATGGTGGTAGGCCCTCATGCGCCAGGGTAGTTGATGCAGCAGCCTCTTGATTAGCGTCGTCGGCATTCCCCAAAAAGGCATGCACCCAGGCCAGTATGGCCCGGAGAGCGACTTCTGTGTCCTGCACCAAGCTCACAGCCGCGCTGTCTGCCGCGTGCTCGATCTCTAGCGCTCGGCGCAATTCATCGCGGGCCGCGTTGAACTCCCCGCGCCAAAAGTGAGTCGTCCCAAGCGCCCGTAGGGCTTCGCGTGACAGTTCTGGGCCACCCGCGAGTTGAACCAGCTGGGATGCGAGGGCATACGCCCGATCATAGTCGGCGACCCCGATCGCGAGTTGCCACTGCCCGCGCAGGATCCGAAACAAGGGATCGCTGCGACCATGACGCCGGCAGAGCGTCTGAGCGCTTTCGAATAGCCCGGCTACCTCCTGATCGTCCCACCCATGAGTTGCCATTCGCAGGGCACCTAACCCTAGCTGCAATTCAATGGTATCGCTCGCCTTTTCGTCGCCATCAGGGACCTGTGGAAGCAAACTCAGGGCACGGCGGAATGCACTTTCAGCCTCTCGAGACGCTGCTGCTGAGACCGCTCGCCTCCCAGAGACCAAATAATAATGAACCGCCTTTTGCGCACAGGCTGGTCGTGCAACCCGATCCTGTGTGGCTCGATCCCAATGGAATGCCAACGTTGGAGCCATCGCCGGATCAAGTGCAACGCCCTCACGTTCGTACTGTTCGGCCAGCGACTGATGCAAATCTCGGCGTTGCGAGAACAGCATCATGTTGTAGATCACCTTCAGCAACAGTTCGCTGCGAAAACGATATTGCAAACCCCGTTGATACGCATCGTGAACTCGGGAGGTGAGAAGCACTTGATCGAAAATTTCGCATTGTTCTTCAACGACGGGGTGATCGCTCTGGATAGGGTGAATCGCGGCGAGCGTCTGACTCTCAAAGTAGCTGCCAATCACGCTGGCAACCTTGATGGTGAGTTGTTCATCGGGCGATAGTCGATCGATCCGCGCAGTAATCAGCCCCTCGATCGTATCGGGCAATCGAATGGCACTGAGATCATCGCCCCCCGTCCAGCGCACCATGCGGCCCGCGACGTCAATCAACCCGTCATTGCTAAGAGCGAGTGCGATCTCCTCCGCAAATAGCGGCGCCCCCTCCGCACGATCGACAATCAGCCGGGCGGCCAATTCGGGAAGCGCATCGACGCCTAAGCTTGTGCAAGCGACCTGAATGATGGCTTCGGGCGTCAGAGGTCCCAATTCGAGCAGTTGCGCACTTGAGGCCCCGGCCAGATCAGCGACCCATTGGACACCATTGCCCCCCTCGGGCGTCACAGAAACCAATAAGACAGGTTTGACACGCTCGGACAGGACACATTGCATCAGCGCAGCGGAAGCGCTATCGATCCATTGCGTCTCGTGCAAAACGATCAGGCCGTCGGACTTCGTAAGCTTTGACGCCAATACCGCCGCCAACAGTCGCCGAGTGCGATCCGCGCGGGCATCGCCGCTTAGCCGGCGGGTTAGGTCTGTGTCCTCCCAACCCAATGGCAACACCGCGTCAAGCAGAGGGGCCACCTCAAGCACCTTAGGGTCATCGGGTAGTGCAGCCAACACGGCATAGCGCCGGGCTGCCTGGTCTGGCAAGCTCATTTCCGCGCAGAAAATTTGCTCGAAGATGCTGCGCCAGACCCGATACGGGGTCTGCTGATCGATTGAGTGGCCATGCCCGATCCAGACCTGGAACCCGGAATCGCTAGCTCGGCGCACAGCCGACTGAAGGAGTTGCGCCTTCCCCATCCCGTGATCGGCTCGGACGACCATCAAACCACCGGATCGGCTCTGCTTACAGCCGTTAAAAAAGGCGGCAATTTTTTCGATCTCAGCCTCACGGCCAATCGCGACTTTGGGTTGTGAATCCAGATCGGCATCGAGTTGCGCTTTGAACCCAGCAGCCTCCGCGTCTTCTACGATCGGTCTAAAAATAGTAATCGGCTCGGACCGCCCCTTCACAGAAATGGCTGGCAAACGCTCAAAGCGAAGGCGCTGGCGAGATGCGGACCAGGTCGGCTCGTCGCACAGCAAGCCACCATGCCCGGGGGCCTTTGCCGCCTGCATTAGCCGGGCTGACAAGTTGACGACATTGCCCATGACCGTGTATTCGCGCCGACTCGCGTTACCGATCGTGCCGCAGAATGCGAGACCGGTTGTGACGCCAATCGATGAATGTTGGCCTGCTTCGCTAAGTACACGTTGCATCGCCAATGCGGCCCGAACCGCCCTTTCGGGGTCATCAGGATGACCAAGCGGTGGCAACCCGAGAACGGCAATCAGCGACGCTCCCTTGTCATCCACACTGATCTTGTTGACGCTCCCCTCGAACCGGTACAAAGCGATCTGCAAGGCCTTCATCGTGCGATCCGCTTCAAGCAGCGGGGTCTTGGCGTTGAAGTCAGGCAAATTGATGAAAATCACTGACAAACGTCGCTGTTCACCCAGCCAATCGCTCTGATTGGCATCCAGCCGCGTCCTGATTGCGCCCGGGATGTAACGTCGAAGGGTGGCTGCAGCGCTCGGGCGAACGACCATAGGAACCCGCTCGGGCGGGCTTCCCCCCGGGGGCGCGACGACGCGAAACATGCCGTCGTCCATCGGCTCAAAGCTCAGATCAGCACCACTCTCAACCCCAATCAGATCTCGTACCGAGGTTGAAATCACAACGTCGCCGGGAACGGCCAATCCGTTCGCGATCCCCACCTGCTCCAGAGGGGATCCGCAGACCAAAAATTCCCAGCGATCGAAGACGCCACCGAGTTGGGCGAATGAAACCTTGCCGGCACCTACACCAACCTTCATGGAGAGATGTAACCCATCGCCCACGTCGTAGTGGTGAAGGCGCCGCTGGAGCGCGAGCGCGCATGCGGTGGCCTGTTTAGCCCCATCCGGTGACATCCAGAGCGCGATCATCGCGTCGCCGGCAAACTTAACAACGTCCCCGCCCCACTGATCAACGAGATCGATGATCTGGCCGAAGTAAAGATTCAGGACCTGGGTCAGATGTTCGGTACCGGCAGGTCCTCTCGCGGTCAGGGTTTCCGTGAGTCTAGTGAACCCAGAGACATCCGCAAAGAGCAACGCCGCTTCAAATTCCTCGGAACTTGGCTCCACACCGCTGATCCGACCGTCATTGGCACGTTCGACCAGAAGCTTCGGCAAATAGCTCGCAAGGGCATTCAGGTAGGCCGTCATCTTGTCTTGACCTGGATTAATAGCTGCGGTGCTGGTGCACGGAGACCGGAGGCTATAACGCCACCACAAGCTGATCAAGGTAAACCATGGGGGGCTGCCGGATGGTCAGACGTTTTGCGGGTTTCGGTGGTGGGTGCGGGCATTGTCAACTGCGTTTTCACTCCTCAGGCAGAGCCTGAACGTCCTGAAAATCACAGTCGCCAATGCCCGCACCCAGAGCCACACCGCACTTACCCGAAGCGCTTTCGAACCTCCGCCAACGATCAAGCGCCCATCAGTGACGCACCCGCAGCGCGACCCGATGCCAGCATTACGCCCCGGGCCCTCGTCGCCTCTGCCTCCGAGCAAATGACCGTTACTTTCCGGCGGCCCTGTTTACCCCCGCACACATTGGCCCACCATTCGAGCAGCCACCGGAAGCGCCGCGTATTCAGTGGGTCTGGCCCCGCTGCTCAGGGTGGCGGGGACGCGCACTCTTTCATGACGTTCGGGCTATGCACGAGGAATGAAAAGTGTGCGCCCGCGCCACTACCGAATCGGGCGTTGCCTCGATGTTTCACGCGGGTTGCCTCAAGGTTCGCCGCAGGATGATTAAGGGTGAGCGACATCGTGTGGACCGACCATCGCCCCGCAGCCAAGGGTGGCGGGGACGCGCACTCTTTCATGACGTTCGGGCTATGCACGAGGAATGAAAAGTGTGCGCCCGCGCCACTCACGAATCAGGCCTTGCCTCGATGTTTCAAGCGGTTTGCCTGCGGGTTGCCTGCGGGTTACCTCAAGGTTGCCCGCGGATCTGTATGGCGGCGGTACCCACATGACAGGCCGGGTTCCATGCAGGGATTAACTCGCGGGCTTAAACTAATTCTATTTTCACGGGGCTTTCGATGACCGCCTATCCGTTAATGCTTAGCCCTCTGGATCTGGGCTTCACAACTCTCAAAAATCGTGTGCTAATGGGCTCGATGCATGTGGGGCTTGAAGAGGCCAAGAACGGCTTCGAGCGCATGGCTGCGTTCTACGCCGAGCGGGCGCGCGGCGGTGTGGCGTTGATTGTGACCGGTGGTATCGCTCCGAACGACCGTGCCCGTCCGATGCCGGGCGGCGCCAGCATGACCACGCCGGAAGAGGCGCAAAATGGGTTCGCGTACTTTGCCTGCCGTCGGCTGTTCGGAGGGG
>RFVZ01000173.1 GCA_009922405.1 Betaproteobacteria bacterium | reverse complement strand
CAAAAGCGTGCTGTCGGCACGGGTCACCTGAAGTTAACCCTGCGCAATGCCAGTTCCGGAAACACCCGCAGCGGATCCATCGATGCAATCTGGTTTGGCCGAGCCGAGCCAGCCCCGGACCGCCTGCATGCAATTTGGCAGCCGGTTCGAAACACCTGGCAAGGCCGCAGCAAAATCGAGTTACAGATTCTCCATGCAGAGTCGGCGGAATGATGGCCGCTTGTAGAATAGCGGGTTACGCACCACGCGCACTGATCACACGGGACCCCTCATGGAAGCCGAACGCCTGAACCTTTTGCAAACCACGATCGACGATCTGGCTCGCCGGATCCTCGATCTTCGGGGGTATCTTTGACTTCGATCTAAAGAAGTCGCGTCTCGAGGAGGTCGTTCGGTCGCTTGAAGATCCCGGAGTCTGGAATGACCCCAAACGAGCACAAGAACTCGGTCGCGAACGCAAGTCCCTCGAGGACGTCGTTCTAAGTCTGCAAAAGCTCGACACGGCTGTCGGCGAGGCGCACGAACTCTTCGACATGGGCGCCGCAGAAGACGACGACGACACCCTGATCGCGGTTGAAACAGATATCGAGCAAGTCCGCGCGGGTGTTGAGGGCCTTGAATTCCGGCGGATGTTCTCCAACCCCGCGGACCCCGCCAACTGCTTTGTGGATATCCAGGCGGGTGCAGGCGGCACGGAGGCGCAGGACTGGGCGTCGATGTTGCTGCGCCAGTACCTCAAGTACTGCGAGCGCAAGGGATTCAAAGCAGAGTTGCTCGAAGAAAGCGAGGGCGATATCGCAGGGATTAAGAGCGCCACAATAAAGGTCGAAGGTGAATACGCCTTTGGCCACCTGCGCACTGAAACTGGCGTTCATCGTTTGGTCCGCAAGAGCCCGTTTGACTCATCCGGGGGACGCCACACCTCATTCGCGTCACTCTATGTCTACCCCGAAATCGACGATTCATTTGAAGTCGATATCAACCCGGCCGATGTCCGAATCGATACGTTTCGCGCCTCTGGGGCTGGCGGTCAGCACATCAACAAGACCGACTCTGCGGTTCGGATGACTCACATGCCGAGCGGCATCGTGGTGCAATGCCAAAACGACCGTTCCCAACACCGCAATCGGGATGAAGCCTGGGGCATGTTGCGAGCCAAGCTCTACGAACTCGAAATGCGCAAGCGCATGGAGGCCCAGCAGGAGTTAGAGGCCACCAAAACCGATGTCGGGTGGGGCCATCAAATCCGTTCGTACGTTCTGGATCAGAGCAGAATCAAAGATCTTCGAACGGGCGTCGAGGTCAGCGCGACCCAAAAAGTGCTCGACGGTGATCTAGATCCTTTTATCCAGGCGAGCCTCAAGCAGGGACTCTGATCTCAGCGCATAAACTCGCGAACATAGTCGGCACCGAGCCCAACAGCCTCAAAATGCGCGCGATATTTCTCGATTCGAGTAAAGACGTCGTCATATCCCGTGGAATTACCCTGCGGGTCGACGTACATCAGCGCGCCATGCACCGTAAAGAGCGTCACCATGTCCGTGCAGTCATCGGGTACGACCAGGGTGTGGGTTTCGCCAGGCGGCTCAAACACGTAGCTGCCGGCGCGCGCAACCCACTCATGCTCCAGATAGAGCCACTTTCCACGAATCACGTAGGCATGGACCTGGCCCGAGTGCCGGTGGCGCTGCAGGAGACCCGAGCGACGCACGCGCAGCAAATGAACGTAAAAGCCGCCCGTGACGTTGAGGTGAATTGGGCGCGACCAGATGCCCTCCGAAATCGGCGCCCACAAGCGTTCGTCACCGTCCATCAGATCATGCTGAATCATGTCAGGGGTCATGCCCCAGGGCTGAGGCTTCTGGTAAGGAACGCAATCGCCTTGCAAGGCTCCAAAATCAACCGGCTTATTCATCAATTGTTCCATTTGTTGGCTGCCGAAATTTTACTGTATCGCCCGGGCTGACCGCCCTCCGGAGAATGAATTGATGTCTGACGAAGACCAACTGCCGATCCCCAGCGAGTCCCATGTATTGGCAGAACGCCGCGCCAAACTAAGCGCGCTTCGCGAACAAGGCAACGCATTTCCCAATGACGTGAGGCCGACGCATCAAATCGCCGAGATCAACACCCGCTTTGCCACCCATACCCGCGACGCCCTGGAGGCCGAGCCGGTTCAAGTCAAAATCGCTGGTCGGATGGTGCTGAAGCGGGTCCAGGGCAAAGCCAGTTTTGCCACCTTGCAAGATGGCTCTCACCAACTCGGCGCGGATGCCAACCACGACGGCCGCTTGCAGTTATGGATGAATGACGACGGCGTTGGCGCTGCAGAACATGAGGCCTTCAAACACTGGGACCTCGGCGACATCGTGTATGCCGAAGGGGTCCTCTTTAGAACCCAGCGCGGCGAACTGTCGCTCCGTTGTCAGGCTCTGCGACTCGTCACCAAATCGATCCGCCCCCTGCCCGACAAGTTCCACGGCCTGACTGATACCGAAATCCGCTACCGTCAGCGCTATGTCGATCTGATCGTGACCGAGTCGACCCGACGGACCTTCGTTACCCGTTCTCGAACGCTTGATGCCTTGCGTCGGTTCATGACTGATCATCGGTTTCTGGAAGTCGAGACACCGATGTTGCACCCCATCCCGGGTGGCGCTTCGGCCAAGCCTTTTGTGACGCATCACAACGCACTCGATCAGGCGATGTTCCTGCGCATCGCCCCCGAGCTTTACCTGAAGCGACTCGTAGTCGGCGGTTTCGAGCGGGTCTTCGAAATCAATCGTAACTTCAGGAATGAAGGCGTCAGTGTTCGACACAACCCTGAGTTCACGATGATGGAGTTCTACGCCGCCTACACCGACTATCGCTGGATGATGGATTTCACCGAGCAGGTCCTCCGAGCAGCTGCGCTCCACGCGTGCTCAACAACCGCGTTGCAATACCAGGGTCGGGCACTCGATCTGGGCAAGCCGTTCGAGCGCCTCACAATTGTTGACGCAATCCGGACCCACGAGCCGTCCCTTGCCAACGCAGCTTTTGATGATCGCGACTGGTTGGTCCACGCCCTCGGTGAGCGCTCCGTCAACGTCGCGAAAACGCCGCACCTCAAGAACGCCGGTATTGGCGCCTTGCAACTGGCATTGTTTGAGGAAACCGCTGAAGCGAAACTCTGGGACCCGACCTACATCATCGACTATCCCGTCGAAGTATCCCCGCTGGCTCGAGAATCCGCCGATGCACCGGGCGTGACCGAACGGTTTGAACTTTTCATTGCCGGCCGCGAGATTGCGAATGGCTTTTCCGAATTGAATGATCCTGAAGATCAGTCGGATCGCTTTCTGGCGCAGGCCCGGGCGAAAGAGGCAGGGGACGAAGAGGCGATGTACTACGACGCCGATTACGTTCGCGCGCTCGAGTACGGGATGCCGCCTGCTGGGGGCTGCGGGATCGGAATCGACCGACTGGTCATGCTTTTGACCGACGCGCCCAGCATCCGCGACGTGATTCTGTTCCCCGCCCTACGCAACGAAATTGCCGTACGCCACGAGACCGACGTGAACTAAATCGAACTAGATCGCGTCCTCGTTGGTCTCCCCGGTCCGGATCCGGATGACCTGTTCGACGGCAGTCACAAAAATCTTTCCGTCGCCGATGCGCCCGGTTCGGGCCGCCTTGACGATGGCATCGATGGCGCCATCGAGCGCGCTGTCGGAGACCACTACCTCAATCTTCACTTTAGGCAAAAAGTCGACCACGTACTCGGCGCCCCGATAGAGCTCTGTATGCCCCCGCTGGCGGCCAAAACCCTTCACTTCGGTGACGGTCAATCCGGTAACCCCCACATCGCCCAGCGCCTCTCGAACTTCGTCGAGTTTGAACGGCTTGATAATCGCTGTGATCCGTTTCATGGTCAGTTCTCCTTGGTCAAGCAGTCGGGATGCTCTCACGAAATCGCGATGTGATCGGATAGCGCCAATCACGTCCAAACCCGCGGTGGGTCACCCGGATACCGACCGGCGCCTGGCGACGTTTGTACTCATTGATCCTCATCAAACGCACAACGAGACTCACGGCCTCGGGTGGAAATCCAGCCGCTACGACGTCTTCAGCTGGCAAACCCTGCTCCATGTAAAGCTCGAGAATGCCATCCAACAAGTCGTAGGGCGGTAACGAATCCTGATCGGTCTGTTCTGGCCGGAGCTCGGCCGAAGGCGGTCGGTCAATGATACGGCTTGGAATTATTTCACCGGCAATTGCATTCGCAACCATTGCAGGCGTGTGGCCATTGCGCCAGCGGCAAAGGCGCCACACCGTGGTCTTCAGCAAGTCTTTGATCACAGCGAAACCGCCCGCCATATCGCCATAAAGGGTGCAATAACCGGTGGCCATTTCGCTCTTATTGCCAGTCGTCAGAACGATCGATCCGTGACGGTTCGAAAGCGCCATTAGAAGCGTCCCTCGGATGCGGGCCTGCAGGTTCTCCTCGGTCGTATCGGTACTGCTGCGCCCGACCAGTTCATTGGCCAGTAAATCATGGAACGCCTCAAAGTCAACCCCGCCCGAGAGCCCGAGCAACGCGCCGGGGAAACCGTTCTTGCCGAGATAATCGCGAACGCCCAACACCAATGCCGAATACACCTGTTCATCGAGCGGGAGCGCTGGCTCGATCCGTCCGGAAAGCTTAAGCGCGCTGGCCCGGCCTCCCTTCGCAACGTCTGCGTCAACCACATCCACCAACAGCAAATCCGTCGCGAACTGCCGCGCCTGCGCCCGTATCGTGCCCTGAGCGTCGAGGGCAAAGGACCCACCATCAAACACCAGTTCATCCTGCCCACCCACGAGGTTTGCTGCGATCAGGGCGCATCCCAAGCTGCAGACATTCGCCCGAGCCGTCTCGAGTCGCAGCGGCTGCTTGTCCAGGTGGTAGGGGCTGGCATTGAGCGCCAAGATCAGTTCAGCGCCCTCTTCCCGGGCGCGGGCTGGGACCTCTGCACGCCAGAAATCCTCACAGATCAGAATGCCAACCTGAATCCCTCGGACCTCGATCACGCACGAGTGCCTTCCTGGCGTGAAATAGCGTTGCTCATCAAATACGTCGTAGTTTGGCAATTCCTGCTTGAAATACTCCGCGATGACTTGTCCGCCCCGGACAACAGTTGCCGCATTGTGTCGGCAGCCAGCACGCTCGACCGCCTGGCCCACAACGAGCACCAGATCGGGCCATGCTTGAGTCGCGCTGAGCAATCGATCAAACGCCATCTCACCGCTTCGATAGAATGCGGGACGCAGTAGCAGGTCCTCTGGCGGATATCCGGCCA
>RFVZ01000172.1 GCA_009922405.1 Betaproteobacteria bacterium | reverse complement strand
CCCGCCGTGGAGTTCGTCGTTACCCGCATCGCCCCAGATCCAGTCCTTGGAGGCCTCGTCAAAATAAACCGGTGCCACGCCTTTCGTGATCGCAGCAGCCTGACTGGCCGCCCACGACTGCAGCAGCTTGAAATTCACCCCATACGTCTGCGCCAACGCGCTAAGACTGCCCGCAGCAGGTAACGCGTCCAGGACCTGCTGAGCGAAGGCCTGTGAATATCCGCCGTAAACAACGTCGTCTCCGTCGCCAGCCGAGAAAATATCGCTGCCCTCGCCGCCGATCATTGTGTCGTTACCACCACCGCCGATTAACCTGTCCTCACCGTCGCCACCAACCAGCAAGTCATCACCTTGCGCTACGACATTGGGCGATTCAGGCACTGCATCACCGTCGAGCGTGTCGTTGCCACTACCCCCCAAAAGCGTGTCGTCGCCAACGCCGCCCGAGAGTTGGTCACGGCCATCGCCGCCATTCAGCAAGTCATCACCGTCCGAGCCAACCAGGGTGTCGTCGTTCAGGCCGCCGTAAACCGTGTCGTTGCCAGGACCACCGTCTAGCAGGTCGTAGCCGGGTCCGCCATCAAGCAAGTCATTTCCGGCACCCCCCGAAAGGGAATCGTTCCCGCCTTCATCGGCATAGATTGGAATCGTTCCAGCTTTCGCAGCTGCGGCGGCTGTGGCGACCCAGTTCTGCAGCAAGGTCAGGCTGACGCCTAGTTGTTGTGAGACCTGGGTTGACACGCCAGTCCTGGGGATCGCGGCTACGAGCGCTGCAGCAAAAGCCTGTGAGAACCCCCCGTGTAAGACGTCGTCACCGGCGTCACCGCGCATCCAGTCGTTACCTTCTCCCCCGATCAAGGTGTTGGAGGCCGGATCGACCAACGTCACTGTGGGCAACGCAGCAGCGTATAAACGATCAGCCCCGAGTCCGCCAAACAACGAATCGGCGCCGGAGCTACCGACCAGGGTGTCGTCTCCGAGGCCGCCCCAGATGGTGTCATCCCCATCCAGTCCGTTGAGGAGATTCTTGCCAGTACTGCCGCGCATTTCGTTTGCTGCGGCATTGCCGATCCCGTTCAGGTCTCCGCTACCGGCGAGCGCCAAATTCTCAAGATTTTCGCTAAGGGTCCAGTTGACCCAGGTCACGACCGTATCGATTTCCGTCGCCAGATCACTGGTCTCAATGATCACATCTGTCAGGCTGCTGACAACGTAGGTGTCATTGCCAAGGCCGCCAATCAGGGTATCTGCGCCCGCACCACCGTCCAACACATTGGCCGCCGAATTACCGGTGATGAGATTGTTGTAGAGATTCCCGGTCCCATTGATCGGCGCGTTTCCAATCAAGTTCAAAATTTCAAGGTTGAGACCCAACGTCCAACTGACGGTCGAGAACACCGTATCAATTTCAAGTGGGTTCGTTGTGCTTTCAATAATGACGTCATTGGCGCTGTCCACATAGTAGGTGTCGTTGCCCGTGCCGCCTTCAAGCTTATCGTCGCCCGGACCGCCATCGAGCACATCGTTACCCTTGCCACCGAGCAATCGATCCGAACCGCTTAATCCCATGATGGTGTCGTCCCCATCGAGTGAGATGGGAAACTCGGTTGCCGTGACCGTCCGCCGAAGCTGTCCGATGGTCGCCCAGGGTGCGAAGAAGGTCACCCCGGCGCGTGTGACCTGCCAGACATCCGTCAGGTCATCAGTTTTCAGATTCTCACCAACGATCTCGAGGCCACCGGGTTTGGTCGTGACGCTAATCATGTGAATCAACCTTAGGAGATTTAAATGCTCGATGGCTCAGACTGTTGCCAATGCAGTTCTTCCACCGAGCCAACGGTCAAGATGACGATTTACGTTAATCGCTTGACCGGCCTTGTCTCCCAACATCTGGCCGGCGATGCGGCGGGCCATCTCAAGCAGATCAACATCGCGCTCCAGATCCGCAAACCGCAGCATCGGCAAACCCGACTGGCGGGCGCCGAGAAACTCGCCAGGGCCCCGAAGAAGCAGATCGCGGCGGGCGATTTCGAACCCGTCCTGCGTATCCCGAATGATTCCCAGCCGCTCTTTGGCGACCGCCGACATTGGATAACTGGCCAACAAAACACAGGCCGAGGCTGCAGAGCCGCGTCCCACTCGCCCGCGCAATTGATGCAATTGTGCGAGACCAAAGCGCTCGGCGTGCTCGATGACCATTAACGACGCGTTTGGCACATCCACCCCTACCTCAATCACCGTGGTGGACACCAAAACATCAATCTCCCCTGCCTGAAAATCGGCCATCACCTTGGCTTTATCTGATGCATGCAAACGCCCGTGGACCAATCCGACACGCAGGTCTGGCAGCTGATCTGACAGCCACACCGCCGTCTCAGTCGCATCCTTGAGATCCATGGTCTCGGACTCTTCGACCAAGGGGCAGACCCAGTAAGCCTGGCGGCCATCGACGACCGCCTGTCGAACCCGATGGGCGACCTCGTCACGGCGTCCAGCGTCGATGACGCGCGTCACGATTGGGCTGCGCCCAGGCGGCAATTCGTCGATGACGGACAGATCGAGATCTGCGCAGTAACTCATTGCCAACGTGCGGGGAATGGGCGTCGCACTCATCATCAGCAGGTGGGCGCGTAACGCATCGGCGCCCACCAGCGCCAAGCGCTGCGCAACCCCGAAACGATGTTGCTCATCCACGATCGCGAGGCCGAGGCGCGGGAAGGCCGTGGTTTCCTCAACCAACGCGTGGGTGCCAATCGCCAGATCCACTTCGCCGCTTGCAATCGCCGCCCGCACAGCCCGCTTCTCCGTCCCACGTAGCGAACCCGTCAGCCAGGCCACACGAATTCCCAGAGGTTCGAGCCAGGGACGCAACTTGAGCCAATGCTGTTCCGCCAAAATTTCAGTCGGTGCCATCAAGGCCACCTGCCAACCGCTACCGATCGCCCGTGCTGCAGCGAGCGCCGCCACCACGGTTTTTCCGCTCCCGACATCGCCTTGCAGCAAACGGTGCATGGCACGCGATGCACCGAGATCCCCGCCGATCTCCGAAACGACTCGGGCCTGAGCGCTGGTTAGTCGAAACGGCAACTTTGCCAACAGCCGACGCTCCATCGCATCGTCGCGCAATGGCGCCGCGCCCACCTGATCCCGCGCGGACCGCGCGCGCGCCAGCGCAAGTTGTTGGGCGATGAGTTCATCCAGAATGATTCGACGCCACGGCGGACTCTGACGGTCGTCCTCTTCTCCCTCAGGCGGCACATCGGCTGGCAATGGGGTGTGAAGGGATTTGATCGCCTCGGCGAACCCCGGTATCGCGAGTTCACGGATTAGATCGGGCGGAATCGTCTCCCCCAGGTCGGCTTCCCGCAGAGCGCTCCGGATCGCTGTCCGCAGTGCAGATTGACCAATCCCCGCGACGGTTGGATATATCGGCATCAGTCGGTCGGGCAATGGCGCTCCTTCATCATCGGCCCGCACGGTCGGATGAACCATTTCTAGACCGAAGAGGCCCCCGCGCACCAAACCGTGGGCAAGGATCGTTCGCCCTGGGAGCAGTACCGCCCGAATCCAGGGCTGAGCATGTAAGAACCGCAGGGTGATTTCACCGCTTCCATCGAACAAGCGCACCGTTAGATTCGAACCGCGGCGGGGGCCGGAGTCGGTTGCGCTCACGACCCCTCGGACCTGAACGGAGACGCCGGGGACCAATCCCCGAAGCGGCGTGATCTGAGTCAGGTCTTCATATCGGAGGGGTAAGTGAAGAGCAAAATCAATGGCCCGATGCAGGCCAAGGCGCGCAAAGCGGCCGCGATCGGCTCGCGCTGAGGTCAAGAATGCAACACCATCACGGCTTCTGCCTCGAACAGTGCCCCCTTGGGCAAGGACGCAACGCCGATCGCCGAGCGGGCTGGATAGGGCACGAGAAAATGCTCCGCCATGATGGCATTGGCCTTGGCAAATTCGCTCAGATCGGTCAGGAAGAGCGTGAGCTTGACGACATCGCTCAAGGAACCACCGGCAGCCTCGGCAATCGCCGAAAGATTGCGGAACACCTGACGGGCCTGCGCCTCGAAATCATCCCCGACCAACGCACCGGTCGTCGGGTCCAAACCGATCTGACCAGACACCCAAACCATTCGCCCAGCCGCGGGGTTGATCACTACCGCTTGCGAATACGTCCCGACCGGGGCCGGCGCACCGGCACACTGAATGATGGTTTTGTTCACTTTAAACATCCAAGTTGTCGCGAATTTCGCGAATTGATTGCACCCGAACCGCCATCCTAGACGAGCGCGAATCATCCATTACCTTGACTAGGAAATCCCATGCTGGAACGTCGCGTCGTTTTGTCGAATGGTCGCAAGATTGCGGTGCGCGAGTCGGGCCCCGCCAATGGGCGTCCCGTGTTCTATCTGCACGGTTTTCTGGGTTCCCGCCTTGAATGCGTGCCAGCCGATCCATTAGCAGCGGAATTTGGCTTGAGACTGATCTCAATCGACCGACCTGGATTTGGCCTCAGCTCGAGTGCTCCGCCGGACCCGGCCATTGACGCAGCCGACGCCGCGGCGGTGTGTTCCGAATTGGGTTTACTTCAGCCCATTATCGTCGGGGTTTCAGGCGGAAGTGCGCCTGCCCTTCTAATGGCAGCGAATCCCGCCGTCGGCGCACAAGTGGTGATCCTTGCCTGCCCGCTTTGTCCGCTCGACGACCCCGCAGTGCTCGCGCAATTCAGTACGGTCGCGCAACTTGTCCTCAATGGAACGACCCTCACACCCCGTACTGCGGGCTTCTTGCTCGACGGCCCTTTGCGGCAATTTGCAAAGCGCTACCCTCAGGCACTCTTGAGAATCCTCTGCACGAGGTTCGCCCACGCCGATCAGGAAGCGCTGCGTAGCGGGGAATGGAGTCAAGCCATTGCGAGCTCTCTTGCCGAATCGTTTGCGGCCGGCGGACATGGCGCACTTCGTGACTTATTGACCTATACGCAGCGCTGGGACGAGCGTCTTTGGAAGGTGCAAACCCCCGTGCTGATCTGGCATGGTCGACAGGACACCGTCGTGCCAATTCAATGCGCACGCGCTTTGGCCCGCCGATTGGCTAACGGGCAACTACACGAGTACGAAAACGAAGGGCACCTACGATGTGCGCGCGGGGTGGTTGCGCGCCGCGTTCCGGACTGGCAGGACGGGCGAATGTCCGGCCAGCATCTGGCCTAGGGGCACGGTCCCGAGGCTGGAAACCTGGACGACGGTCGCCCGCCGCGCCCGTTCGGTCCCCGAAGGCTCGATCACCAGCAGGTCGATCTCCGAAAGGCCGGCCACCGGTAGGACGTCCCTCAAAAGGACGACCACCCGATGAAGGACGGTCCGCGAAGGGACGATCGCCTGGTGGACGATCACTAAATGGGCGATCGCCGAAGGGCCGACGCTCGGCACTGGCTGGACGGGCCTCAAAC
>RFVZ01000171.1 GCA_009922405.1 Betaproteobacteria bacterium | reverse complement strand
GGCAAGGGGTCCGAGGCCCACAAGGCCGCTGTGACGGGTGATACCGTTGGCGACCCTTATAAGGACACCGCGGGTCCAGCAATCAATCCCTTGATCAAGATCATCAACATCGTGGCGTTGCTGATCGTCCCCCTGTTGGGCACTGGACTGTTGAACGTGGGCGGATAGCGGAGCACTCGACCGGGAGCCCCCTGGTCATGCGCCTTAGGCGTGGATCACGGGGGGTTCTCTTGGTTATAGCGGCGCATCCCATCGAGAATTTCCTGTTTGGCGGATTGTGGTCCTTCCCAACCATGCACCTTGACCCACTTCCCGGCCTCGAGATCTTTGTAGTGCTCGAAAAAATGCTGAATGGCCTTCAGACGCAAGGGGTTCATGTCCTCGGGTTTCTGCCAATGGGTGTAAATCGGCAGGATCTTGTCCTCGGGCACCGCGAGTAATTTGGCGTCCCCCCCGGCCTCATCATCCATCTTGAGCACGCCGATGGGGCGGCAACTGACCACCACCCCGGGAATCAGTGGAAACGGCGTAATCACCAACACATCAACCGGATCGCCATCATCGGCGATGGTCTTCGGTACATACCCGTAGTTGCAGGGATAGTGCATCGACGTGCTCATGAACCGGTCGACGAAGATCGCTCTTGTCTTCTTGTCGACCTCGTATTTGATCGGATCAGAATTCATCGGGATTTCGATAATCACGTTGAAATGCTCAGGGACTCGTTTCCCTGGTCCGACTCGATCAAGATTCATGTGGTGCTCCGGTTAGGCGTTGCCATTGAAGGCCCTTATACTATCAAGGCTTACCCGTCAAACTCGGCCATGGCAAGTTGTGTGACCGCTGCCGAAGGCATGCTGCGGTTGAATACAAAATAACTCTCGCGTCGCCATCCGCAGTTGCTATCTTGGCTCTCGATTGGTCGACTGAATACAAACAACGAGGATAGCCTGATCCGCTTCAAAAGGCCCTACCTTACCGCCGAACGAGAGGCTGAAGGCGTTGCGTTGGCGAGTCATTCCAAGCGAAATCTTGCTTTTATGGCTACTTCTCGAGAACGACAGCTGCCTGTCGAGCCCTCGGAGGGCGTGATTTCATCTAAAGTCGCTACACCATGGAAACTAACCCCGGGCAGCCTTCTCCACCAGGCATAGCCCGCGCCGCAGATAGCCACTGACCGTCTTGCCTGGGTGGGCAGGCTCGTCCGCCAACTCCCGCGGTCTGTCACCTGCGCGCCCCATGGCAGAAGCCTTGAGTCGCAGTTACTCCTCGATCTCCCATATGGTTACCAAAGAAAGGTTCTCGGGTCCAGATCAGTCGCCGCAGAGTTTTTGGCGCAGCTCGCGCCGCTGCTGGGCCTCGAGCGACAAGGTTGCGGTTGGGCGGGCGAGGTACAAGGCATTGTGCGGAAGAAGCACGCTGCGCCTTGAGCGACGGATGGTGTGGTGCTGACCCTGCTGATTGTTACCCCGCCCGGTGGGGTGGCGGGCTTGCTGAGGCACCTTCAAAAGGGATAAAAAGAAACGTCGGAGACAAAAATGACCAACTCAATGAATCAAACGCACTGTCGTCAAACGGACACTGCGGTGGAGCATGCAGCCACATTCCACCCTGCGACCGAGATCGTTTCGCGCCTACCCGAGGGCCGCGAGCACCGCACCAACTGGGGCGAGCTGTGTTTGCTGTCTCGGCAAGTGGCCCACGCCATGGTGGTATTGGGCGTCAAGCCCGGCGAGCGGGTTGGCACCCTGGCCTGGAATTCATTCAGGCACTTGGCTCTTTATTACGGCGTATCTGGCAGCGGTGCGGTGCTGCACACCGTCAATCCGCGCCTGTTCCCGGAGCAAATCGACTACATCATCAACCATGCCGAAGATCAGGTGCTGTTTTTTGACATTGGCTTTGCACCCCTGGTGGAAAAGCTCGCGCCGATGCTCAAGTCAGTCAAACACTATGTCGCCATGACCGATCGAGCACACATGCCAGGCATGAACTTGCCGCAGGTGCATTGCTTTGACGAATTAATGGCGGCGCAAAGTACAGCCTATGAGTGGCCTGAGTTCGATGAGCGCAGCGCATCGTCGCTGTGCTACACCTCGGGCACGACCGGCAACCCCAAGGGCGTGCTGTATTCCCACCGCTCCACCGTGCTACATACCTTGATGGAGTTGGCACCCGATACCTTTGGCATTAGCTCATCAGAGACCTTGTTGCTGGTCGTGCCGATGTTCCACGCCAACGCCTGGGGTGCACCGTATGCCGCCGCCATGGTGGGTGCCAAGCTTGTGTTGCCTGGCCCCCACTTGGATGGCGAGAGCATTTACAACTTGATGGCTCAGGAGCGGGTTACTTTTTCGCAAGGTGTCCCGACGGTCTGGTTGATGTTGTTCCAGTACCTTGACGCGAATCCCCAGATCGATCCATCCACACTGTCTGTCACGCGTGTCGGTATTGGCGGATCTGCTGTTTCGCGAGCCATGCTCGAGCGGTTCGAGCAGCAGTTCGGTGCTGAAGTGGTGCAGGGCTGGGGGATGACCGAAACCAGTCCGATTGGCGTCATCAGCAAACTCTTGCCCAAGCATGCCCACACACCCGCCGAAGCGTTACTGAAGATCAAGCTCAAACAGGGCCGAGGTGTCTGGGGGGTGGACCTGAAGATCGTTGGTAAAGACGGAGAGACCTTGCCATGGGATGGTGTGGCCTTCGGGCATTTGCATGTGCGGGGGCCTTGGATCGCCAGCGGTTATTTCAAGAACGAAGGCGGTGAAGTGCTCGATGCCGAGGGTTATTTCCCCACTGGGGATGTCGCCACGATCGACCCGGACGGCTATGTACAACTGGTCGACCGTGCCAAGGATGTGATCAAGTCGGGTGGCGAGTGGATTTCTTCGATCGACGTGGAGTTGTGTGCCAATTCGCATCCAGAGGTGGCCGAAGCAGCCGTCATCGGCGTGGCGCATCCCAAATGGCAGGAGCGCCCCTTGATGCTGGTCGTTCGTCGCGCAGGGACTTCCGTGTCGAAGGATGAGCTCATGTCGCATTTGGCCTCCCACATTGCCAAATGGTGGTTACCCGACGAAATTTTGTTTGTTGACGAGTTACCGCACACCGCCACTGGCAAATTACTCAAAACCAAGCTGCGCGAGATCTACAAAAATCATCGTTTAGCGTCAATTTGATTGAGGTAGGCGCCCATTGGTCATTACTGACGAGCGCTAACGCCAAGGCCCCGATTTGAATATCCTTGGTGAGAATTCATCGTGCGATAGACGGCGGTTTCGAGCGCGACGAAACCAGGGTATGAAGCAATGTCTTGAAACGGCAAAATTTGAGAGCCCCAGAAACCGCCGACACCATTCTTGCGGTCGATCCAGTAGTACAAATTACCGAGCCCAGCCCACATCAGCGATCCCGAAGGCCGTCCGCTGGAAGTTGGCTCTTCGTTGCGCTGAAAGGTCCAGGCCCAACTCTTTTTTACTCCTGGATCAAACTCACCCGCATTAGACAGGGACGGGATTGAGGTAGCCCAACCGCCACTGGTCATGCCTGTTGGCAAACCGTTTTGCGACATCATGTCTACCGTCTGCGCTTGCAGAACTCGGCCGTGTGGCCCTGCGCCGTCGTTTAGGAACATGCGGATGAACTTCATGTACTCGCCAACTGTCGAGTACAAACCGTGTCCTCCCATGTCCATCTCCGGCGGCTGAGGTAAGACCAGATCGGGCAGCGGCGTGAGTTTTCCGTCTTGTGCCCTGTCATGAAGTGTTGCTCGACGCGGTTTCATGGAATCGCTCAGATTGAAGCCGATATCGGTCATCCCGAGCGGGCCAAAGATGCGCTCGGCGAAGACCTCTCCCAGCCGTTTTCCCCGCTGTTGTTCAACCACCCGGCCAAGCCAGTCGATGTTTACGCCATAGGTCCAGCGATTGCCAGGGTCATGTAAAAGCACCGTACGAATAGAATCGAAGGTGCCCGAAACGACAGTCGGTATGTTCTTCGCCGTCCGGTACTGCAGATCGTCATGACTAAAAAATTCGTAACTAAACCCGGCGGTATGCAACATCAGATCGGCAATGGTGATGTCGCGTTTCGGTGGCCGGACGCGGGGCTGGCCATCGGTATCGAAGCCCTCGAGTACGCCGATGTCCGAAATTTCGGGTACGAATTTCTTGGCGACGTCGGAGCGGCTGATCTTGCCCTCTTCGATCAACTGCATGATGGCAACCCCGGTGATTGCTTTGGTGGTCGAAAAAACCGCCATCACGGAATCGAGGGTCATTGGATCGTCCTTACCTAGCTCGCGAAAACCGGCCGCTCCCTCATAAACATTGTGATCTCGGTCGGTCACCATGGCGACAACGCCGGGAGCGCCCCCGGCGCGCCCAGTGGTCTCGGCGAGGATTTGATTCGCAACGGAGTTCAGGCTTGTTGTCATGTCGAACTTCTCCTTCGAAAACACCGCAAACATCTTTTCGGACTAGCTTAATCGTGTCCGTGTCAAGCTAATAGTTAGGGTAAACATCCGTACAAGGTGGGGGCGCGGGGATTTCTCGAAGACCTGTGGATTGGGCGGACTAATGAATCTTTCGTCGATCAAGACCCAGTCATGACCAGCGCTTTAGGCGTTACGCTCGAAATCGCGCTTTCTTAGCGTGATTTCGCTTCGGTTTCACACGCTATCCCTACCCGGGGCTTACTTCCTTCTGGACGATCGATAGTGGAGTTGGCCGCTGCATGGGTCTCGGTCGGGACGCCATTCCTTGGTTCGAGCGGCGCAGCGATATGCGGCTCGCACTTAAGGCAACACGTCCGGGGATTTACCCTTGTGTTCTTCGTGTTTGCTGGCTGCGCGACGTTTATTCGATATCAACGAGCCTCAACACGAACCTGCTTCAGTGCCGCCGTCGTACCGGCGCGAATAGGATCGTCTCACCCGCCAGAACTACCGCTGAAAGCCCGCTGAACGATTTATCTAACCCCCCAGGTCGCCGCCATGTGGGGCTTTGAGCGTTTGGATCCTGTCCGCACTTCGGAGAATTCCCCAAAAAAAGGCGTCTCAACCCTGATTTTGCTGATTACCCCCTCACTTTTTCTGCCGTTGTAAGGAGCTCTGGTTTTTCGGATTTTCGTAATTTATTGTCCGTATTTGGCTAGCGCCGACGTGTGCAGATGAGCCTCCAGCCAACAAGCTCAGTACGTCATACGCCAACAACACCCATTACCTACGCGTCTACATTCAGCCAATTTGAGGCATGCTCGAAGTGAATTAAATGAGACCAGCCCACTCCCTGACGTAGGCTGGCATTGGTTTTCGGATTGTTGGAAATAGCTCTGCCTAGAGTAACGGAAACTAACCTCAGGTATCGTTCTCCACCAGTCGCAGTCCCCGCCGCAGATACCCGCTGACTGTCTTGCCCATGTCGGCATGCTTGTCCGCCAACTGCCGTGGACTGTCGCC
>RFVZ01000018.1 GCA_009922405.1 Betaproteobacteria bacterium | reverse complement strand
TACGTCGCTCGCAAAGGGGGCGTGTTGGTTGGCTTTCATGAGCGCGGGTCCAGCTTTGTGGCCGACATGACGGAATGCCGGGTCCTGCCGCAACGGATGTCGGCGCTGTTGCCGCTATTGCGCGAATTGGTGAGTAGTCTTGATATTCGAGACCGCCTGCCGCAGATCGAACTGGCCATCGGCGCGGATCTCGAAGATCAGCATTCGTGCTCTGACGATGCGGTGATTGCGCTTGTCATGCGAGTGCTTGAGCCCCCGTCCGATCAAGATCGGGTGCGATTGCAAACGTTTGCAACTGACCATACTCTGGAAGTTTGGCTCCAGCCGAAGGGGCCCGATACGGTCGCGCTCTTCGCCAGTGGGTTGCCCCCCAAGGGGCTACCCGCTGGGCAGCAATCGGCGCCTGATGAACTCAGGCTTCGCTCTAGGCTGTCATATCGCTTGCCCGAATTTGGTGTCGTGATGCCTTACCGGCCGACCGATTTCACGCAGGTTAATCACCGGATTAACCAGGTCCTGGTCGCCAAAGCGCTTCAGTTACTCGATCCGCAGCCGTGTGATCGGGTGCTGGACTTGTTTTGCGGGCTGGGCAATTTCACGTTGCCGCTGGCAACGCGCGCGGCTAGCGTGGTGGGCATTGAGGGAAGCGCCTCTTTGGTCGCCCGGGCTGCGGAAAATGCCCGCCTAAATGGGCTCAATTCCCGGGTTCAGTTCGCGGCTGAAAATCTCTTCGAGTGGACCGTCGAACGCTGGAACCTGGCAAATGGCCAATCCCCTTTCAATCGACTCTTGATTGACCCTCCCCGAGAAGGGGCGCTGGCCGTCGCTCAAATCCTGGCTCAACCGCTGGAACTGCTTCCGACGCGAATCGTTTACGTGTCCTGCAACCCGGCCACTCTGGCCCGCGACTGCGCGATCTTGGTGCAGTCAGGCCGGTGGCAACTCAGTGAGGCTGGGGTAGTTAACATGTTCCCCCAGACCTCACACGTCGAATCAATTGCGGTGCTCGATGCCGTCAGTCCGATGGCCACCGATGCTTAGTCGCGCTCGCCGCCGAAAATTCCCAGCAGCGACAGAAGATTGCTGAAAATGTTGTAGATGCTGAGGTAAATCGACAGCGTTGCCGTCACATAGTTGGTCTCGCCGCCATTCACGACGCGCTGAACGTCGATCAGAATGAACGCTGACATGATGCCAATAACGATCACGGAGAGCGCCAGCATCAGTGCTGGCAATTGCAGCCAGATGTTGGCAAGGCTTGCGACCAGAACGACCAGCATTCCAACGAACATCCAGCGCCCAAGGCCCGAGAAGTCACGTTTGCTGACGGTTGCGACTGTAGCCATGGCGCCGAAGATCACTGCAGTGCCGCCAAACGCCGCCATGATCAGGCGCCCACCGTTCGACATGCTAAGTACATGCGACAGCAGTTGCGTCAGCATCAGGCCCATGAAGAAGGTGAAGGCCAGCAACAGGGCTACGCCTAGGCCGCTGTTCTTTGTGCGTTCGATGGCGTAAAAAAATCCAAACGCGATGCCCAGGAACAGGATCGCGCCCATGAAGGGGCTGCCAGCGAGCAGCGAAAAACCGGTACGTAAGCCGACAAACGCGCCGAGAACTGTCGGAATCATGGACAGGGCCAAAAGTGCGTAGGTGTTGCGCAGGACTCGATTTCGAGTCGCCCCCGAGAGTGCACCCTGGGTCACGAACATCGGATGTTGGTTATCAAAAGCCATGATGGAAATGTTCCTCAAGTGATGAAGTAGCGGACTCTAGAGCACCACCCCAAACCATTCAAGTTGAGACTTGCCCTTAGAGCATGGTCGACACCCAGTCGTCGGGCTTACGCGGCGTGGGCAAAAAATCCGGGCTAGCGCGCGTGATAAACTTGAGGGCTTTCCCTTTGAAACGTCAACGAATTCCGGAGTTCGCATGGCCATTGAGCGCACCCTCTCTATTATTAAGCCCGACGCGGTCGCCAGCAACGTTATCGGCCGCATCCTGTCCCGATTTGAAGAGGCCGGGCTCAAGATCATCGCCTGCCGCATGATGCAACTCTCCCAGGCTGACGCCGAAGCGTTTTACGGGGTCCACCGCGAACGACCTTTCTTTAAGGATCTCGTGCATTTCATGATCTCGGGCCCGGTGATGGTCCAGGTCCTCGAAGGGGAGGGCGCAATCGCTAAGAACCGCGATCTGATGGGCGCAACCGATCCCAAGAAGGCCGCACCTGGAACAATTCGCGCCGACTTTGCCCAGAGCATCGACGCCAATGCCGTTCACGGTTCGGACGCCTCTGAGACTGCAGCGACCGAGATTGCTTTCTTCTTCCCCGCCATGGCGATTCACTCGCGCTGATTTGCCCGAGACCAACCCGTCCCTGAAGAACGACCTGGTCGGTGACCGGGTAAACCTGCTGGGTTTGGACGCCGCCGGAATGGTGGCTTTGTGCGCGAGCTGGGGCGAAAAACCTTTTCGGGCCCAGCAACTTCTCAAGTGGATCCACCAGCGTGGCGTCAGCGAGTTTGACGCCATGACCGATTTGGCGCGCACGCTGCGCGAACATCTTGCGGCGAAAGCCGAGATTCGGGCCCCAGCGGTGCTGACCGACCACCGGGCGGCGGACGAGACTCGCAAATGGTTGCTCGACGTGGGTGAAGGCAACGCGGTTGAGATGGTTTTCATCCCCGAGGCGACCCGCGGCACGCTTTGCGTTTCGACCCAGGCCGGCTGCGCAGTTGATTGTCGTTTTTGCTCCACCGGCAAACAAGGCTTCTCTAGAAACCTCCGGCTCGATGAGGTGATAGGTCAGTTGTGGTGGGCCGAGCAGGCGCTTGGCGGAACGACAGCGGGTGCCGAACGTCAAATTTCGAATGTCGTGTTCATGGGGATGGGTGAGCCCCTGCTGAACTACGAGGTTACGCTCGCCGCGGTTCGGTTGATGCTCGACGACCGGGCTTATGGCCTGTCGCGACGGCGTGTCACCGTGTCGACCTCGGGCGTAATTCCGATGATGGATCGGCTGCGCGAAGACTGCCCTGTTGCCTTGGCAGTGTCATTGCACGCGCCCGTCGACTCCTTGCGCGACCAACTGGTGCCATTAAACCGAAAGTACCCCTTGGATCAGCTCTGGTTGGCTTGTTCCCGATATCTGCAATCGGCACCGCGGGATTTTGTGACCTTTGAGTACGTCATGCTCGATGGGGTGAATGATTCCGAGGCTCAGGCTGAGCAGGTCTTGCGTTGGGTTGCCGATCTGCCTTGCAAGTTCAATTTGATTCCCTTCAATCCGTTTCCGGGTTCCGGCTTGCAGCGTTCGACCACGGATCGCATCTCGCGCTTTGCGCGCCGGCTTTCGGACGCTGGTATCGTGACAACTGTGCGTCGCACGCGTGGTGATGATATTGATGCCGCGTGCGGGCAACTTGCCGGTGATGTTCGAGACCGGACTCGCCGCGCAGAGCGCCTTGAAGGCAAAATCATCCCGATTCCGATTGAGCGCCCAACGGCACTCCACTAACGAATGAGCCGATCATGACAGACATGAATCCCGATAGCGGTTCAGGCGCCGGCACCCTGGGGATTGCGACTGCGGCTGAATTGGCGGCCGTTCGCGAGGCCCGGGGGTGGTCGATACAGGAGGCCGCCCAGCGGATGCGTTTGGCAACTCGCCAGATTGATGCAATGGAGAAGGGGCACTGGAATGAGCTTCCGGGCGGGACGTTTATTCGGGGCGCCCTCCGGGGTTACGGGCGCATGTTGGGGGTGGGTGTAGAACCTCTCATCGAGACTCTTGGCCCAGCCGGAGAGCCGAGCGACTTGCGCTCAGCCGCGTCGCTCAGTGCCCCCATGCCGCGTGCGGATGGTCTGGATTTCTCTGGGGCTTCTGGCGGTCGACGCAATTGGATTTTATTAGCGGTTGTAGTTGTGGCGGCCCTGGCCGCTTTCGCGCTCTTTTTTGGGCGATCAACACCGGTTGGCCAGAACTCCGGCATGGCGCCGGCTAATGTTGCCGCGCCGGGGTCCGCGCCGGGGTCCGCGCCGGGGTCCGCGCCGGGGTCCGCTCCTCTTCCCGCTCCGGGGCCCTTGGATGCGTCATCGACCGAGGCGCCATTTGGCTCACCCTCGAGTGCACCGCCGACTGGGCCCACGGTCATTGAATCGGTTCCGGCGCAAAACCTTCGTTGATCGCATCATGAGTGTAAGCAAGCACGAAATTCCCGGGCCACTGGCCCGGCACTCCACCCGCATGGCCCTGGTGCGTTGGGGAGACCGTACGGTCAAGATCGGTGGCGGCGCTCCCGTGGTCGTGCAGTCGATGACGAATACGGATACGGCCGACGTCATTGCGACCGCGATTCAGGTGAAGGCGCTGGCAGCGGCTGGGAGCGAAATCGTCCGGTTGACGGTCAACTCGCCTGCGGCGGCACAAGCGGTCCCGGCAGTCCGCGAACAACTCGATCGGATGGGCGTCTCCGTTCCTTTGTGTGGCGATTTTCACTATAACGGGCATCGCTTGTTGACGCAGTACCCGGACTGCGCTCAGGCCTTGTCCAAGTACCGGATCAATCCCGGCAACGTGGGCACCGGTGTGAAGCGAAATGACAATTTCGCCCGCATGATCGAGATCGCCTGCCAGCACGACAAGGCTGTCCGGATTGGTGTCAATTGGGGCAGTCTTGATCAGGATTTGCTGGCTCGATTGATGGACGCCAACGCTGCGCTCGCGGACCCATTGGGGTCGGCGGCCGTCATGCGCGAGGCGCTTGTTCGTTCAGCGCTCGATTCCGCCGCTCGTGCGATTGAGTTGGGATTGAGCCCCGATCAAATCGTCCTGTCCTGCAAGGTCTCGGCGGTCCAGGATCTGATCGCCGTGTATCGCGATCTGGCCAGTCGCTCTGATTTTGCTTTGCACCTCGGATTGACCGAGGCCGGGATGGGTTCCAAAGGCATCGTGGCGTCCACCGCCGCCATGGCAGTTTTGCTCCAGGAGGGGATCGGCGACACCATTCGAGTGTCCCTCACGCCAGAGCCCGGTGGCGATCGGGCGCGTGAAGTCATCGTTGCTCAAGAGATGCTGCAGACCATGGGTTTGCGCGCATTTACGCCTTTGGTGACGGCCTGCCCGGGGTGTGGCCGCACGACCTCGACTTTCTTTCAGGAGTTGGCCGATTCGATCCAGCGATGGCTGCGCGAGCAGATGCCAGAGTGGCGGGCAAATTACCCCGGAGTCGAGACCATGGCGGTTGCCGTCATGGGGTGCGTGGTCAATGGGCCTGGTGAATCGAAATTTGCCGATGTCGGTATCAGTTTGCCCGGCGCTGGAGAAGCGCCGGTGGCGCCTGTGTTCGTAGATGGTGAACGCACGGTAACGCTCAAGGGTGATCGGATTGCCGAAGAGTTTCAGGCCATCGTCGCGCAATATGTCGAACGACGCTATGGGGTTGCCGGACTGATGGGCAACCGCGAGGCGGAACCCGCATGACCGACGACACGAAGCCTGTCCCCGAAGCCAGGGCAAAGCCCGCGGCAAAGCCAGCAGTCCTCACTGGTGTGAAGGGCATGAATGATTTGCTGCCGGCAGATGCTCATTACTGGGAAATGGTGGATGAAGCCGTCCGTGACTGGACCCGCGGCTATGGCTATCAGCAGATCCGCACGCCGATCGTCGAGTCCACGGCGCTGTTTGCCCGCGGTATCGGTTCGGCGACCGACATTGTCGAGAAAGAGATGTATTCCTTTGTCGACGCCCTCAATGGCGAACATCTCACCCTGCGCCCCGAGAACACGGCGGGCGTGGTGCGGTCCGTGATCGAACACCACCTGACCTATGAAGGGCCGCGTCGGCTCTGGTATTTCGGACCGATGTTCCGGCACGAGCGGCCCCAACGGGGGCGTTATCGTCAGTTTCATCAGATCGGGATCGAGGCGATCGGATTCGAAGGACCCGACATCGATGCTGAAGTGATCGCGATGGCGCAACGCCTCTGGGACGACCTCGGCCTGGACGGATTGCAACTAGAGCTGAACTCGATTGGAGACGCCGGCGAACGCCTCGCCCATCGGGCCGCCTTGATTGATTATTTTGAACAGCATCTTGACCAACTTGATGATGATTCAAAACGTCGGCTGCATGCCAATCCGATGCGAATTCTGGACTCCAAAAATCCGGCGCTACAGACGCTAATTGAGGCTGCGCCAAAGCCCATTGACCACCTGGGGACAGCGTCACGAGCGCATTTCGAGGGGCTTCAGCAGTTACTCGCGGATCTCGGTATTCCGTATCGCTTGAACCCACGGTTGGTACGCGGGCTCGACTACTACAACCGAACCGTCTTCGAGTGGACCACCACGATGTTAGGTGCTCAGGGAACGGTCTGCGGCGGCGGTCGGTATGACCCCCTGGTTGAGCAAATGGGAGGCAAGTCCACCCCGGCCTGCGGCTTTGCGATCGGGGTCGAGCGCTTGATCGAGTTGCTGCGTGAACAAGGCGAAGCGGTCGCCTCTGCCGCCTGCTCCGTTTATGTGGTGCATCAGGGGCAGGCCGCTGGGCGATTGGCATTTCGGTCTGCAGAGCGCCTGCGCGATGCCGGACTCGACGTGATCTTGCATTGCGGTGGCGGTAGCTTCAAGAATCAGTTCAAACGCGCCGATGCGAGCGGCGCGACGCTTGCGGTTGTCATCGGCGAAGAAGAAGCCGCGCGCGACGAGGCCGCGATCAAGTGGTTGCGCTCGGATAAAAATGATTTAACTCAGCACAATGTTCAGCAGAACGTTGCGCTGGCGGACTTGCCGAATACGGTGCTTGATGCCCTGTATCGATCGAATGAGGAAGGGCATGGCCTACGATCTTGAAGAACAGGAACGCCTTGACGAACTCAAGGCATTCTGGAGCCGCTGGGGTAATTGGATCACGTTGGGTTTGACCCTGGTGCTGCTCGTTGTCGCCGGCTGGCGTGGCTGGGGCTGGTGGGAACTGCGTCAGGCGGGTGCCGCGTCTGCAATCCACGAAAAGATGGACGATGCCTTGCGACGCGCGCAGCTGTCTGAGGCCGCTCCGATGGCCGCAACCCTCATGAACGAGTACAGCCGCACGCCCTATGCTGCGATGGCCGCATTGCGGGTCGCGCGGGCCCAACTGGATGCGGGGGATTCCAAGTCTGCCCGAACGACTTTGACCTGGGTGGTCGAGCATGGTCGGGACCTTGGGATCCAAGCCGTTGCAAGAATCCGTCTGGCCGGACTGCTGCTTGATGAGGGGGTCGCTGATCGGGCCCAGCTCGACGCCGGACTCAAACTCCTCGAGGGCCCACCACCAGCCGAAATGGCGGGTGCTTGGATCGACCGTCGGGCGGATTTGCTGGCTGAATTGGGTCGAGGGGGTGAGGCCAGGGCAGCCTGGACAGAAGCCTTGAGCAAACTCGACAGCAACAGCCCGTTGCGGCCGTTGGTCCAACTCAAACTTGATACGTTCGGAGCGGGCTCATGATGCATGTCCAAGCGCGAGGCACCGCGTTCTCAGGTCGACTATTGGTCGCCATTGCTATGCTGAGCCTATTGCCGGCGTGTTCCTGGTTAGGTTTAGGGCGGGGCGAACCCACGCCGCCGCCACTGCCACCGACGGTAGGCGGCGTGAGCCCTCGGGTCGCATGGTCAGCCTCGATTGGCAATTCGGGCGTGGGTTTTCAGCCAGCAGTGGTTGGTTCATCGGTTTACGCGGCGGCGGCCGATGGGACTGTGGCAAGGATTGCGGCGAGTAGTGGCCGCATCGACTGGAAGGTCTCTGCCGGTCAAGTGTTAAGTGCTGGCGTCGGTGCCAGTGAATCGATCGTTGTCGTCGCTTCTCGCGATGGGGACGTGATCGCGCTCAATGCCTCAGATGGACGCCAAGCCTGGAAAGTGGCGGCGGGCACTGAGGTGCTATCGACTCCAACCGTGGGGCTTAATGCGGTTCTGGTGCGGGTGGGTGACAAAGTCATGTCACTTGAGGCTGCCACTGGCAAAACCCGTTGGACTTGGCAGCGCGCGTTGCCCACGCTGGTTTTACGTCAGCCTTCGCCGGTCGCGGTCGCTGAGGTAACGACCCCCGCCGGATCCACGGGGCTCGTTTTTGCAGGACTTCCGGGTGGTCGGTTGGTAGCCCTCGATCTTGAGACAGGCGCCTTGCGGTGGGAGACCGCCGTCGCACAACCACGCGGCACCAATGAGATTGAACGGATCGCCGACGTTTTGGGGCGGCCTTGGGTGGCGGGACGGGAGGTCTGTGCGACGGCTTATCAGGGCCGGGTTGCCTGTCAGGATGCCCTGAGCGGGGCGCCGATCTGGTCGCGCGAACTACCCGCGTGGACGGGGATTGCGGTTGACCCAAAGTTCGCGTTTGTCGCTGACGACCGTGGCAACCTCCATGGCCTGCGTCATACCAATGGTGAACAGGTCTGGCGCCAGGAGGCACTTTCGTTGCGTCGGCTCTCTCAGCCGCTATCCATTGGAGGGTCTGTCCTCGTTGGCGATCGGGACGGTCTCGTGCATTGGTTTTCTCGCGAATCCGGTGCCGTTCAGGCCCGTAGTAATTTGAGCGGCGGCCCGATCCAGGCCCCGCCGGTTGCCGCCGGCAATCTCGCGATCGTGCAAACGACTCGGGGTGCAATTGTTGCGCTGGCCACGGACTGAGTGCCCATATTTTGCTTCGTGATCAGCGCATTGACCCGATATTTGACCTGCTCCCCGTCGTTCCGTTGCCGGTGGTTGCGCTCATCGGGCGCCCCAACGTCGGCAAGTCAACCCTATTTAATCGGCTTACCCGCAGTCGCGCCGCACTCGTTTACGACCGTCCCGGCCTGACCCGCGATCGGCATTATGGTCAGGCCCAAGTCGGCGACCGCCGCTTCATTGCGATCGATACCGGCGGTTTTGAGCCCGTGGTCAAAGATGGCATCGTCGCCGCGATGGCGCGTCAGACTCGGCTGGCGATCCTTGAGGCCGACGTCGTTTTGCTGGTGGTGGACGGCCGCGACGGTCTGAGTCCGCATGATCAGACGATTGTGGATGAATTACGCCGGTCGCGCGCGCGCGTGTTCGTAGCCGTCAACAAAGCCGAAGGCTTGCCACGAGAGCAGGTCGCCGCTGAGTTCTGGGCCCTCGGACTTGGTCAGCCATGGGCTATTTCAGCCGCTCACGGCGACGGCGTGCGCGATCTGCTCGAAATCGCGCTTGAGGGCCTCGCTGGCGGAGAAGAGGAGCCAGAGGACGAATCTGCGGCATCGGACGATTCGGACGATTACCACTCGGACTCAGCCCATGCTGAGGGCTTGCACCCACCAGAAGAGTCCCTCGACGGTCTGACGCAGGCCGAAGCGGATGCCCGAGCCGCGGCTGAAGAAATGGTTCCCCATTCGACCAGGCCGATCCGGATTGCGATTGTCGGGCGCCCCAACGTCGGTAAATCGACGCTCGTCAACACGCTGTTGGGCGAGGAACGCATGATCGCGTTTGATCAGCCCGGGACCACTCGAGACGCTGTGGCAGTGCCTTTTTTGCGTGATGGACGTCCCTACGTGTTGATTGATACTGCGGGAGTTCGTCGGCGCGGCAAGGTCACGGATGTGGTCGAAAAGTTCTCGGTAGTCAAGACGCTTCAAGCGATCGATGTCAGTCATGTCGTGGTCTTGATGCTCGACGCGCAAGACGGCGTGATGGAACAGGACGCGCACCTCGCGAGCTTTATTCTCGAATCAGGCCGTGCGCTGGTCGTTGCTGTTAACAAGTGGGATGGTCTCGACGCTGGGTCGCGCGAGCGCATTCGGGGTGAATTTGCCCGCAAGCTTTATTTTTTAAGTTGGGCCCGGACGCATTTTGTCAGCGCGCTGGTTGGATTTGGGGTGGGCGCGGTATTGCGTTCAGTCGATTCCGCTTATGCCGCTGCCAACCGAAAGTTGTCAACGCCCCGACTAACTCGGGTGATCAATGATGCCGTCGAACGGCAGAATCCCCCTCGGCGCGGAGCCATCCGACCCAAATTGCGTTTTGCTCATCAGGGTGGACGCAACCCCCCGATTATCGTGGTTCACGGGAACTCACTGGCTGACATTCCCGAGACCTATCGGCGGTATCTCGAGGGCGCGATCCGGGCCAAGTTCGACCTCGAAGGCACTCCAATGCGCATCGAATTCCGCACCGGGGCTAATCCCTTTGCCAAGTGATCGTTGCATCAAACCTGCGATGTGGAGTCACGTGGCAATCTCGTGACAATTCAGATACATTGAAAGGTCCGCGTCTCAAACCGGACTCATCCTTTAGTGATGTCCGCGGACTCCGCCCCAAGAATTCCTAAAACGGAGCCTTTCAAAAAAAATGAGCAATAAGGGCCAACTTCTCCAGGACCCATTTCTGAATCTGTTACGCAAGGAACATATTCCGGTGGCCGTCTATCTGGTCAACGGGATCAAGTTGCAGGGACAGATCGAATCCTTTGATCAGTACGTCGTTTTGCTGCGCAATACCGTGACCCAAATGGTCTACAAACATGCGATTTCAACGGTCGTACCCGCTCGGCCGGTGAATTTCCAGCAGGAAAGCGAGGCTACCTGAACCTGCCTGACGAATATCGCCGGGCGCTTCTGATTGGCGTCGGGGTTGGCCGCATTCGACGTGATGAGCGTTCCCTTGACGAACTCGCCGCCCTGGCAAGTTCGGCGGGGATCGCCGTTGGCGGGCGGATCGCGGTCCATCGGGCGCGCCCCGATCCGGCCACCTTCATTGGTCGTGGAAAAGTCGCAGAAATTGGTGAGCGCCTCGTGGCGGAGCAGATTGACCATGTGCTTTTCGATCACGCCCTGACGCCCATCCAACAGCGCAACCTCGAGCAGGTCTGGGGTGTCAAAGTGGTGGAGCGGATCGGCCTGATCCTCGAGATTTTTGCCCAGCGGGCCCGCAGCCACGAGGGTAAGCTTCAAGTGGAATTGGCCCAGGTGCAACATCAGGCTACCCGACTTGTTCGCGGATGGACGCACCTTGAGCGACAGCAGGGAGGTATCGGTTTGCGTGGGGGGCCAGGTGAAAAGCAGATCGAACTTGACCGGCGCATGCTAGACAACAAAATCCGTCAGTTGCGTACGCTGATCGATCGCGCTGAACGCCAGCGCCTAACGCGCCGTCGCCAGCGATTGCGGCAAGGGGCGTTTTCTGTTTCGCTGGTCGGTTACACCAACGCCGGCAAAAGCACGCTGTTCAATGCCCTCACTCGCGCAGGCACCCACGCGGCCGATCAATTGTTTGCAACTCTCGACACCCTGACCCGAAAACTGCACGTCGCTGATCCGGTCACCGGCAGTTCGTCCCAACTGGTTTTGTCCGATACGGTCGGGTTCATTCGCGACCTACCCCACACGCTGGTAGCGGCCTTTCGGGCCACGCTACAGGAGACGGCAGGCGCTGATTTGCTTCTCCACGTGGTCGACTGGAGTTCGCCCGAACGGGACGAACAATCGGCCGAAGTGGATCGGGTATTGGCCGAGATCGGTGCCGCTGAGGTGCCGTTGCTCGTGATTTGCAACAAGATCGACGAGACCCACACGGCACCGGGCGTCGAGCGGGATGACCGTGGTACGATCCGACGCGTTTTCGTCAGTGCCCGCACGGGTTCGGGCTTGGATGGGTTGCGGGTGGCGCTGGCTGAACTGAGTCGCGGCGCTCGGTTCGGAGCCGAAATCGATGCTGATCTTCAAAACCCCAAAGAACCGATCCTGATCCCAGGGCTTGGCAACAAACCTGCCTCCATGGATCCCCCTGACTGGACAACGGCCCTATGAGCCTGAATGACCCGAACTGGGGCCGCAATGCCGGCCAAAAATCTGACAGTGATCAAGGTTCACGTCGGCCGAAGAATGACGGCCCCCCCGACCTTGACGAACTCTGGCGCGATTTCAACCGCCGCCTGTCCTCGCTGTTTGGTGGTGGTGGAGACTCTGGCAACAACGGTGGAAACCGACCCGGGATGCCGTTTGGCAACCCTTTTGGCTCAAACCTGAATGTCGGTATTGGCCTCGGCGTTCTCTTGGGCTTGGCGGTGGTGTTGTGGCTCGGCAGCGGGTTCTACATCGTCCAAGAGGGGCAAGCCGCGGTTGTGATGCGTTTTGGTGAGTTCCGTGAACTCAATAGCCGGGCAGGTTTTACCTGGCGCTTGCCATCGCCAATCGAGACGCACGAGCTGGTCAACGTGCAGCAGCTGCGCCAGCTCGAAGTCGGTTACCGGAGCAACGTCAAGAACAAGGTGCTCAAAGAGTCGCTGATCTTGACTGGTGACCAGAGCATTGTGGACATGCAATACGCGGTGCAGTACCGAATCGTCGATCCGAAAGCCTGGTTGTTTAATAACAATCCTGGCTCCCAGCCCGAGGAACTCATTCGCCAGAGTGCCGAGACCGCGATGCGCGAGACCGTTGGACGTCGTCAGATCGACCAGGTGCTCTACGAAGAGAAAGAGCAGGTGGCCAAGATCGCCCAGAAGTTGATGCAGGACGTTCTGGACCTCTACAAGGCGGGCGTTTCGGTCGTGGACGTGACGGTCCAGCAGGTTCAACCACCAGAGCAGGTTCAGACCGCATTCGAGGACGCCAATAAGGCCGCTCAGGATCGTGAGCGCCTGATCAACGAAGGCCGTGCTTACGCCAATGACGTCATCCCCAAAGCTCGCGGCACCGCCGCGCGACTCTTGCAAGAAGCGGATGGGCACAAGCAGCGCGTGATTGCGGTGGCAACCGGTGATGCAAGTCGGTTTGAGTCCGTGCTCAAAGAGTACGCCAAGGCCCCACAGGTCACACGCGATCGGCTCTATCTCGACACGATGCAGCAGGTATTCCAGAACACCAGCAAGGTGTATGTGGACTCCCGCAGCGCGAACAATCTCTTATACCTGCCGCTCGACAAGTTGATTCAGCAGGTCGGTGCGGGGTCTGGAGCCGGATCTTCTGCCTCGGCCGGGAGCAATGGCACTTTCCCACCGACGGCTTCTGCGGGTGGTGCACCACCTGCGCCATCGGGCGTCCCGGCGTCTAACGAGACCGAATCACGACCTCGGGTCGACCCGCGCGAAAATTTGCGTAACCGCGAGCGTCCGTAATCGGCTGGAGCACTGACATGCAACGTATTTTGTTTGGAGCCTTGGCCGCGCTGACCCTGTTTGTGGTGGGTAACGCGAGCCTGTTTATGGTGGACCAGCGTGAGTACGCAGTGGTTCGTCAAATCGGCGAAATCCGCCGTGTGATTGATCAACCGGGCCTTTACTTGAAAGTCCCGTTGATCCAAAGCATCACCTACTTTGATAAGCGCATTCTCACGATTGATACGGCCGATGTCGATCGGTTTATTACCAGTGAAAAACTCAACGTCCAGGTGGATTCCTTCGTTAAATGGCGGATTGCGGATCCAAAAAAGTTTGTGGTCTCCGTGGGTGGTAGTGAGCTCATCGGGGCTGACCGGATTTCGCGCAGTGTTCGCGATGCCATGAACAACGAGATTGCCAAACGGACTGTCTCCGACATGATTTCGGGCGAACGCGAGCAAATGATGGCGAGCGTTCGCGGTAAGGTGGCCGAAGATGCTAAACAAATCGGCGCCGAGATCATCGATGTCCGGATGAAGCGGGTCGATTTCGCGCCCGAAGTCAGCGAGCGCGTCTTCGACCGGATGCAGGCCGAGCGCAAGCGGGTCGCCAACGAACGCCGTGCGACTGGGTCGGCAGAAAGCGAAAAAATCCGCGCGGATGCTGATCGGCAGCGTGAGGTGATCCTGGCCGAAGCCTATCGCGATGCACAGGCAACGAAAGGTGAGGGTGATGGAACGGCGTCGGCCATCTATGCCAAGTCCTTTGGTCAGGACCCCCAGTTCGCCCAGTTTTATCGGTCACTCGAGGCCTACAGGGCCTCCTTCCGCAACCGGTCCGATGTTATGGTGCTCGATCCCTCGTCCGATTTTTTCCGTTACTTCCGCTCCAGCGGTGGCCGGTCGAACGCCGCAGAGCCAGCCAGTTCGGGGTCGGCGGGACGTCGCTGATGTCGATTTTGGCGATTGCCGGGATGGTCTTGCTGCTTGAGGGCGCTTTGCCCTTTGTCGCCCCGGCGATGTGGCGAGAAACCATGGTGCGAATCGCCAAGATGCAGGACGGGCAGATTCGATTCATCGGACTCGGTGGTATCGTCGTTGGAGGATTGCTCGTCGCGTTTGGCTGAGCAATCGACCCCGGTGATGTTTCTATGATGCGCTGGCTGTTGCCTGAAGCCTTCTCCGATGTGCTGCCGACCGAAGCGCGCCAGCTCGAAGAGTTGCGCCGTCATTTGCTCGATCTGGCTCGATCCTACGGTTACGAGCTGGTCCAGCCACCACTGGTCGAGCATCTGGATTCCCTTGCGATTGGACGCGGCAGCGATCTTGATTTGCGCACGTTCAAGCTCATTGATCAACTTTCCGGACGGACCTTGGGCTTGCGCCCAGATATGACGCCACAGGTCGCGCGCATCGATGCGCAACGCCTTGATCGCCAGGGAGTGGTTCGCCTGGCCTATTGCGGTAGCGTCTTGCACGCCCGCCCGGGTAATCTGGGTTCGACCCGTGAGCCAATCCAGGTAGGCGCCGAAATTTACGGACACCAGGGGCTCGAGGCCGATCTTGAGGTCGTCGACCTCATGTTGGCCTCCCTACGACGGGGGGGCGTGCAGACGGTTAGGGTCGATTTGTGTCACTTAGGGCTGGTTCGGGCCTTGCTCGCTCTGGACTCCCGCCTTGACGAAGAGGCGCTGTTCCCACTCTTCCAGCGTAAGGATTTGCCAGGCTTGTCGGTCGTCCTGGGCCAATTGCCTCGACTGGCTCCGGAGGTTTATTCCGCTCTGCTTGCCTTGCCAACGCTTTATGGTTCAGATCCGGCGGATGTTTTGTCGCGCGCGCGCACTGAGTTGCCCAAGGTGGCGGCTGTGCAGCAGGCTTTGCATGAACTTGAGCGCTTGGTTCAGTCGCACTTGCTCGCTCGCCGTGTCGGGGCATCGTTGACCATTGACCTCGGCGATCTGCGCGGCTACCGTTACCACACAGGAATCACGTTTGCTGCCTACGTCAGCGGCCGGTCGGGATCGATCGCACGTGGTGGGCGATATGACAACATTGGTGCTGTGTTTGGTCGCGGCCGACCCGCGACTGGGTTTTCGCTGGAACTGCGCGAGCTTGCGGCACTCGCTGCGCTTGCCCAGAACGTCAAACCCAGTTCAGCGATCCGCGCTCCTTGGCAGGATGATCCCGCGCTGGCTTCGGCGATTGTTGGATTGCGCACTTCTGGTGAGATTGTCGTTCAGATGGTTGGATCGACGACCGAGCAGGAAGAGTACCGGTTTGATCGCGAGTTGGTTTTCAGCGATGGGGCGTGGGAAGTTCAGCGCCTGATCGGTCCTCCCCCTTCGAATGAGTAAATGGGTATGACGCAAAACGTCGTGGTGATCGGCACTCAGTGGGGTGACGAAGGCAAGGGCAAGATTGTCGACTGGCTCACGGAATCTGCCAAAGGCGTGGTCCGTTTTCAGGGCGGTCATAACGCCGGCCATACGCTCGTTGTGTCGGGTCGCAAGCAGGTGTTGCGGCTGATCCCATCGGGGATTCTCCGTCCCGGTGTCATCTGTTACATCGGTAACGGTGTTGTCCTGTCGCCCGGAGCGTTGTTGGGCGAGATCGACGAACTCGAGGCCGCCGGAGTCGCGGTCAGCGAGCGCCTGCGGATTGCGGATAACGTTCCGCTCATCCTGCCCTATCACGTCGCTATTGACCAGGCGCGTGAAGCCCGCCGCGGCGATGCAAAAATCGGCACGACTGGCCGCGGTATCGGCCCAGCTTATGAAGACAAGGTCGGACGACGGGCACTGCGCCTGCGGGATCTGTTCGCACCCGAACGTTTTCGGACCCGCGTGGCCGAAGCGCTCGAATTACATAATTTTGTTCTCGAGAAGTATCTTGGTTCGCCGACAATTTCGGTCGATCAGGTCTGTGATGCTGTCTTTCCGCTGACTGAACGCCTTCGTCCGATGGTGGCCGATGTGCCTGCATTACTCGCCCAGGCGATCGGGCGGGGCGATCCGCTACTGTTTGAAGGTGCGCAAGGGGCCTTGCTCGATGTCGATCATGGAACCTATCCCTTCGTGACGAGCTCCAACTGTATTGCCGGAGCTGCGTCGGCTGGCGCTGGTGTTGGCCCACAAGCCTTGTCTTACGTTCTCGGAATCACCAAGGCTTACGCCACTCGCGTCGGCTCCGGGCCGTTCCCGACCGAATTGTTCGACGAGACCGGCCAGCGTCTGGCCGAACGGGGGCATGAATTTGGCTCGGTAACGGGGCGGGCACGCCGTTGTGGCTGGTTTGATGTGCCGGCCCTAAAACGCACCATCGCGCTCAACGGCGTGACAGGTCTTTGCGTGACCAAGCTGGATGTGCTCGATGGGCTCGAAACCATTCGACTGGCGGTTGCGTACCGTCACACGCGCGCCGATGGGGTCGTTGAGCATCTCGATATGCTGCCGTTTGGCGCGGATGAAGTTGAAGCCTGCGAGGCCGTGTTCGAAGAAGTGCCGGGCTGGACTGAAACCACTGCAGGTATTCGTGACTGGAGCGAGCTACCTTTGAATGCCCGCCGTTATTTGGAGCGAATGTCCGAACTCACGGGAGCACCCATCGACCTGGTATCGACCGGACCGGATCGGGAAGACACCATTGTTTTGCGGCATCCATTTCGGCCCTGATGGAACATCTTTACTGCGAATGGCCCGACTACGACCGGCTCTGCGAGCGCCTGGCCTTGCAGGTGCACCAGTCGGGTTGGGAATTTGACGAGATTCTCTGCCTGGCGCGCGGTGGGATGCGCGTAGGGGATGTGCTCTCGCGGATCTTTCGAAAGCCACTCGGCGTCTTGTTCACCAGTTCTTATCGTGAGCAAGGCGGGACCGAGCAAGGTGCCCTTCGGATCGGCGAGCAAATTGCGGCGACCGCGGCCTTGACGGGTCCGCGTCTCTTGCTGGTCGATGATCTGGTCGACACGGGTTTGACATTCGTGGCGCTGTTACCCGAAATCAAGCGCCGCTTCCCACAGTTCACCGAGGTCCGAACCGCAGTCATCTGGCAGAAGGCCAGTTCGCAATTTCATCCTGACTATGTCGCTGAGCGCTTGGTTGGTGACCCGTGGGTGCATCAACCCTTCGAAAAATACGACCGTACCTTACCCACGGATCTGCCCAGATCTGATCTGCCCAGGTCGAACTGACGCAAGCCGCTGATTCACTCGTAGCCAGGTTCCTGCCACCACGGGAACCACGGCGGCATGTCGGCCGAGACGGTATTGGTAAAGTGTGCGGGCCGCTTTTCAAGGAATGAAACTACGCCCTCTTTGGCGTCAGCGGATGCCCCGCGCGAGAAGATGGCCCGGCTGTCCACCCGATGGGCTTCCATCGGATGCGCAGCACCCAGCATGCGCCACATCATCTGGCGGTTGAGCGCTACCGAGACCGGCGCGCAGTTCTGCGCGATCTCCAGCGCCAGGGCTCGCGCTGCGGGAAGCAACTCAGTGGCTGGCAGAACCTGGCGTACCAGCCCGCCCTCCAGTGCCTCGCTCGCGGGGAAGATCCTTCCAGTCATCGACCATTCAAGGGCCCGGCTGATACCCACGACCCGCGGCAAGAACCAACTGGAGCAGGCCTCGGGCGTGATACCGCGCCGGTTGAACACGAAACCGATGCGCGCGTGCTCGCTGGCCAGGCGAATGTCCATTGGCAGCAGTATCGTCGCCCCGATGCCCACCGCCGGGCCGTTGATGGCCGCGATCACCGGTTTCAGGCAGTTGAAGATGCGCAAAGTGACCCGCCCACCGCCGTCGCGCAACTTCTGCCGAACGGTCGC
>RFVZ01000170.1 GCA_009922405.1 Betaproteobacteria bacterium | reverse complement strand
TATAGGGAGGGGGCTTGCTAACCCCCAAAGGTGGGCATGGGGGCGGGGTGGGTCGCGCACTTCGCGAACTCTTCCCGGGGGTACCCCCTTGTCTCCCCAGGGCCACCGCAGAGATCGAGCGCTAACTTTGTTAACGAGGGGCTGAGGGATCAGATCGGTGGCAACGCCAATTCCAGCTTGGCAATGTTATCGCTAATCGTGCGACCAATATTTGGATCAGATCGGTGGCCACAGCGTTGCCGAATTAACAATGTTATGCGGGCAAATTTGCCGACTTGGGCGGAGGCTACACCAACCGATGGATTGGTCTGCTCCGAGATATCTTCTTTTGGCACAGCTGCGCCGAACCTCGGGAGAACCTTGACCAAATCCTGTTACATGCGCCGTTACATGGCCGGTGTAATGGGCCAGACCGAGGCCGCTGACCTCGGCTAAGTTATTGATTTTATTGGTGGGTCGGGAGGGACTCGAACCCTCGACCAACGGATTAAAAGTCCGCTGCTCTAACCAACTGAGCTACCGACCCGCGAAACCCTCGATTGTCTTAAAACAGCCCCCCACTGTCAAGTTGCTGAACGTTCCAAACGCCAAACTTGCCACTGGATTCCGAGCCAACCGCCCGCGATTACGGCTCCAAAAACCAGCAACGAACCGAGCGCGAGCGTGGAGAGTCCAGACAGCCCTTGGCCGATGGTACATCCGACCGCGGTGACTCCACCAAAACCCATGAGTGCCCCCCCGAGCAGGTGCGCGGTCATATCATCGACCCCTCGAAATGCTTCCCATTGAAAGCGACCGGTTATCAAGGAAACGATTGCCGAACCTGTAATCATTCCAATGACCGACGTAATTCCAATAGTCATTACGCGGGTGCTGTCGCTCCAGAGCATCAGGAGTTCAAGCGCGTAAGCGGTGGGTGCGACGAAAGAGAACGATTCTATTCGGCCACTATTAGTCCCGATAAAGCTCTCTTCCAGCGTCAATGGGTTCTCGGCTAGGTAGCCTAGGTGCCCCGAAATCAACCAGCCCGCCACCACGCAAAGTCCAACGCCCAGACCACCCATCAGCGGTTCAGCTTGGCGGAAATGACGATCGAATAGGCAAAGCAGGATCAGAGCCAGGCCAATGCAAAGGCTCAATCCGCCCTGCATTCGCGAAAGGTCGATGCCTCCAGCCTGGGGGATCCTTTGCATCAACCATCGCGGCAGATCTTGCCCTGAACCAAGATCAATCATGACGGGGTCAAGCCATTGCGTGCGCCCCATACTCAACACCCCCCGCAGCGTCATGTAGGCGGTTAAGCCCATGACAAGGAATACAACGAGAGACTTGAGCGACCCGCCACCGATCCGTACCAGAGTTTTGCTGCCGCATCCCGAGGCTAATACCATGCCGACGCCAAAACATAGCCCTCCGGTCAAATTAGACAGCCAGAGCAATTTTGGACCTGTGTAGAGCGATCGGGTGGAATCTATGACGCCGTTGGCCGTCAAAAGCCCAGTACCAATGATGGCGACCGCGATTGCGAATAACCACATTCGCATTCGGGTGAGGTCGCCCATATTGACCCAGTCAGCAACGGCGCCCAGGGTGCAGAAATGCGTACGTTGCATCACGGCGCCCAAGCCGCACGAGAGCGCGAATGACAACCATAAAACGGTCAATCGCAACTGGTCAACGTCGAGGTCAGTCATTCCGGTCTCCCGGTACCAGTACCCGAGTTAGCGTTTTCGATTGGCCGGGGCAGCCGCAGGGCTAGGGGTCAAAGTTGGTACCGCTGCCGGCAGCTGGGCGGGCGGTTGCTGAGGTAGAACGCGGTTACCTGGATTACTTGAAGGAGATCCGCCCACTGAGGGTGGTAATGGGGTCGATGAGCTCGCGCCAGGACCCGAGGCTGCATTGCTGCCCGCGCTCTGGCTAACCGGTTGATCGCTCGCCGCAGCGGCTGGGGTTGTTGACGGCTGGGACGTTGGTGGTGTTGGTGGCGGCGGTGGGGCTACGACCGGTTCTACTGCGGTCGGTAGTCGTTCGCGAGCTTCGGCTGCCTGCGGGCTGCTGGGGAAGCGGTCGATGAGTGATTCCCAAGTCCGCCGTGCAAGCCGGTAGTCACCCAGTTCGAGCAGGGCGCCACCAAGACGCAGATACGCTTCCGGCACACGCGCGTGATTGGGATGGCGCCGGATCAAAGACTGGAGAGTCTCCGCAGCAGACCTCCAGTCTTTGAGCGCGTACTGGGCGACGCCCGACCAGTACGTTGCCTGAATCGCATAGGGGGTTTGGGGAAACTGTGCAATTAGTGCGTCGAAGCCGACCAGTGCATTGCGGAATTCTCCAGCCCTGAATAACGCCAGAGCGCCTTCGTATCCGCGTCGCTCCATCGGATCGACCGAGAAGGACTGACCGTCGACGGTGACCTGGATCGGCTCGAAACGCTTCACTCGTGAATCAACTTCGGCGTATTGATCACGCAGGCGTCGTTGGGTCGCCGCGAGTTCGTTGGACTGAAGTTCGAGCTCGCCGCGCAAACGTTCAATCTCCCGGCGTAGCTCCTCAGCTTCAAGGCGTTCTAGCCTGGCCGCGAGGTCTTCGAGTCGGCGAGTCATGTCGCGGGTCAGTCCATCGACTCGGGTCCGAAGATCGAGGATCGATCGGCGGGCATCGTCGTCTTCGAACAGCCCCGCCCGGGAGCTTTCGCAAAACCCCGCCAGACCAAGCCCGACGCCCAAGGGGGCAATCAACCCCGGGATGGGTATCGCGATGGACAACGCCGCGCTAAACGCCCATGCAGCGAGAACACGGACACATTTGGGGTGGCTGTGGCGGAAAATCTGCGAGGGCATGGTGTCAGCGTTATTTGTTCAGACTGGGCGCCGGAACTGATCAGGGGTAGACCAGGTCGGCACGACGGTTTTCGGCAAAAGAAGCCTCGTCCTGCGCCGAGGTCCGGGGCTTTTCTTCACCCAAACTAACAGCTTCGACCTGAGCATCCGGCACGCCCATCGCGGTCAACGAACGGCGAACGGCTTCAGCACGCTTTTGGCCAAGGGCGAGGTTGTATTCGCGGCTGCCGCGTTCGTCGGTATTGCCCTGGACGATGACGCGACGGCTGCGTTCGCTGGTCAGAAACCGGGCGTGCGCGTCGATGGTCGCGCGATACTCATCGCGCACTGCGTAACTGTCGTAATCAAAGTAGATGCTGCGTTTGGCCAGGGGGCTATTGGGGTCGGCCAGCGGATCGCGGTTGCCTGCGGCGGCACCCGCCATGCCAGCTGCACCGCCGGTGCCACCAGCGCCACCCGCACCACCAGCACCAGAGCGTCCATCAAGGCCGCGTCCATCGAGACCGGCCTGACCAGCCGCGCCAGCTCGTGCTGCGGCATTGGCTGCATCCGCTGCTGCCATGCTGGCCGCATCACGCGACTCGACGGGTGCGCCTTCGTCCAGTTTCACGGTGGATTTGCAGGCCACAAGCCCAGTCACCAAAAGCGCGGTGAAACCGATCCGCACCAAATTACGGGCGACCGAGGGGGCGGTTGATCGACCGGCTGTGGGTTCAGCCGAGGCAGTGAGTTGGGACTGGATCATGGTGGGGTCTCCTTGGAATTCGGTAATTCAAAATCAGGGGGTAGATCGGTGGTTCAGTTCGGTCCGTTCTGTGCCTCAGTTCGGGGCTGGGCCCCACGCAGGCTCGCGCACATCGGAGGCGGGGCTCGAAAGACGTTGCCGGATTCGGCCGTCCGCGGTGACGGCAATTAGCGATTCGCGTCCACCGTTCACGGTTGAGTAGAGAAGCCAGCGGCTGTTCGGTGAAAAACTCGGGGATTCGTCGCGCCCACCGTCCGAAACAACGGTTTCGCTACCGGACGACAAATCCCGCACGACCACCAGAAAGCGCCCATCCCGACGCGATACGTACGATAAAAGGCGGCCATCCGGACTAGGCCTCGGGGTTACATTGTAAGTCCCCCCGAACGTTACGCGCTGCGTTTCACCCGAGGAAAGAACCACCCGATAGACCTGTGGCGAGCCGCCACGGTCGGACGTGAACCAGATCGACTGACCATCCGAAGAGAATGCGGGCTCGGTGTCGATCGAGGACGATCGAGTGATTCGACGCAGATTATTGCCGTCAAGACCGATCTGATAGATCTGTGACAACCCGTCTGTCGTCAGAACAACTGCGAGTGATCGCCCGTCCGGGGCCCAGGCCGGCGCACTGTTACTGCCCTTGAAGTCAGCGACCTTTATTCGCTTCTGCGTATCGAGTTCCTGGACATAGACCACGGGTTTGCGACTCTCGAACGAGACATAGGCCAGGCGACTGCCATCCGGAGACCAGCGCGGAGAGATAATGGGTTCGGCCGAGGTCAATGCGGTTTGGACATTTTCGCCGTCCCAGTCAGCGATATTGAGCCGATATCGCCCCGACTCCTTGCTGACAAAGGCGATTCGGGTCGAAAAGTTTCCTTTTTCACCGGTCAGTCGTTCGTAAATCTGGTCCGATATGCGATGTCCGACTGTCCTAAGGAATGGAGCGCCCGCTTCGAAAGCGGATCCCACGACGGCTTTGGTCTCGGCGGTATCGTAGAGTCGGAATCGGACATCGAAGCTTTGATTCGCGAGTCTAACTGCCGACCCGCCGACCACCGCATCCGCGCCGCGAGCGCGAAGTCCAGCCCAATCGGGGGTCGCTGTGTCCGACATTGGGCCAATCGGTGCAATCAAGCGGAAGGCGCCGCTGCGCTCAAGATCTGAGCGGACAACGGCCGAGATGTCGATGGGCACTTTAGGATCAGCGATAAACGGCGCGATCGAGATTGGGATCTGTGAGCCCCCAACACCCGACACGTCGATGCGCATCTGCGCGTGGGACTCGCTGTAGCAAGCGGCCACACCGATCGCTAAAGGAATGCTCAGAGAGACGCCAATCGCCCGTGCAACGGTGCTCCAAAAGCCGGGCTTGGCGAGCATTCTCAGGGCAGAGGGGAAGGGTAAAGCAACCGCCACATCAGTACTAGAAGTGAGAAGCGCACAGTATAGCCGCCCCAACCTAGTGCCCTTTCACGCTGAGCACTGAATTTGCTCGGACCATTTTGCTCATTCAGTCATTCGGGCGAGAGGTTAATTCGAAACTCGCTGGGCATTGCCCACCTGGGAATCGAGGGAACGGGTTGGTTTTGCGAACAGCACGCTCCGCGGCCTGATCCCAGCTCGGAACGCCGCTCGAATTGATTCGATCGACCCGAACTAGAGCGCAATCGGGGGATAGCGCGACTCGGAATACCACCTGCGGATTGCCAACCATGTCCGGGGGCGCGGCGAAAGTCGTGTTTTCACGAATGGCGGATTTGACGCGCCCGGCCCATTCGGCATTTCGGTTGCTCGAACTGCCTCCGCCTGATACGCCGGCGGAACTCCCGCCCGAAGAGGATCTCGATCCTTCACCGGCCTCCGCTTGTGAGCGCGCGATGTCTCGAGCAAAGTCACTTT
>RFVZ01000169.1 GCA_009922405.1 Betaproteobacteria bacterium | reverse complement strand
CTAGCCGCAATGGCGCCAAATTCTTTCGTGCAACCTCATGCAAACCACGGATACGTTCGACTGAGTACACCTCGCCAAACAATCGCGCCATCACCGCAGCCTGCCAGCCGCAACCCGTTCCGATTTCAAGAACCTTCGCACGCTTGCGGACATCGCTTTTCATCAGAGCAATAACCGCAGCCAGCATCGTTGCGACTACCGTGGGCCGCGAAATGGTTTGTTCGTGACCGATCGGTAACGCCACGTCTTCGTAGGCGCGGCTCGCAAGCGCTTGATCCACAAAGCTGTGTCGCTCGACGCCCCCGATCGCTGACAAAACGGCCTCATCCTGAATGCCGTATTCGCGCAGTCGGTCGATCATGCGCCCGCGCGTCCGATCAGACGTCAGGCCAAGGCCTGCAGGGGGCGCGAGGTCTACAGCACCTCTGGGCACCTTGCGACCTTGCGGATTTATCGGGGCACGCTCCGCCAATCACTCCACCTAAACGTTCCAGGGCGGCGCGGCCGGATTGGCCAGCCGGTCCTGAACCCATGGCAGCGACTGTCGGCAGGTCAGATCCACGTTGAGTGGCGTCACCGACACCCACCCCTCGGCGGTCGCATGAAAATCGGTACCGGGGCCTGCATCGCGGGCTTCGCCGGCAGGGCCGATCCACCAGATCGGTTCGCCACGCGGATCGTGACTGGCGATCACGGGCTCCGCCACGTGTCTTTTGCCGAGCCGGGTGGCGGCAATCCCACGTAACTGATCTTTGGGCAGGTTGGGAATGTTCACATTCAAAAGCGTTCGAGGGTCGGGGTCTGAGGCCAGAAACCCTTCAACCACCTCGCGGGCGATTGACGCGGCCCCACTCAAATGTGCCCAGCCACGGCCAACCAGCGAAAACGCGATCGCCGGAACCCCAAGCAGATAGCCCTCGGTCGCAGCCGCCACCGTGCCGGAATAAATCGTATCGTCGCCCATATTGGCGCCGTCATTGATCCCCGAAACCACCAGATCAGGGCGATGGTCGAGCATCCCAGTGATCGCCACATGCACGCAATCAGTCGGCGTGCCATTGATGAACAAAAACCCGTTGGCCGCCCGACGAACCTTGAGCGGGCGGTCGAGCGTCAGGGAGTTCGAAGCCCCGCTGCGATCACGCTCGGGCGCAACCACGGTAACCTCGCCCAGCGAGCTCATTGCCTGCGCGAGCGCAGCCAAGCCGGGGGAAAAATAACCATCGTCATTACTGATCAAAATTCTCATGCGAGCATTCTAGGCCACCCAGCCACCGGCCGCTTGAGAAGCGATCGGGTCGGCGCAATTAACTGCTTTCGGGCCAGTCCCGAATGTAGGCTTTGAGCATTCGGTTTTCAAAACTTTGCGCTTCGAGGACGGCGCGGGCCAGGTCATGAAACGAAATCACGCCCAATAGAAGACGGTCGTCCATGACAGGGAGGTAGCGCTGATGACTCTCGATCATGACGCGGCGCAACTCGTTAATATCCATTTCGGGAGTTGCAATGATCGGGTCAGCGTTCATCACCTCACGCACGATGATTTCGGAGACTGGTGGCGTTGGCCCAGTACGGTGCTCGCGTTGGCGTAGAGCCAATACGTGAATCACCTCCCGAAAGGTCAGCATCCCGATCAACTGCCCCCGTTCCATGACGACCAGTGAACCAATGTCGTGATCGGCCATCACCATGACCGCATCAGAGAGCATCGCCTCGGGGTCAACCGTAAAAAGGGTGCTTCCTTTGACACTCAGGACTTCACGCACTTGCATCGCTATTCTCCCTAATCAGTGCTCGGGTTCCCGTCGCTGGGGACCCTCAATCCGGGGGGTCGTCACTCGTACATCGCCACATTGAGCCCGATGGCGCAGGGCGTGGTCCATTAACACCAGTAGCAACATTGCCTCCGCGATCGGCGTCGCGCGAATTCCCACACATGGGTCATGGCGGCCGAGCGTCTCGATGGTTGTCGGTTGGCCCTCGAGATCAATCGACTGGCGTGGGACACGGATGCTCGAGGTGGGTTTAACCGCGATCGAAACCGTGACAGGCTGCCCAGTTGAAATCCCACCAAGGACTCCCCCCGCATGATTACTGCCGAACCCGGCGGGTGTCAGTTCATCGCCATGCTCACTGCCGCGTTGCGCCACACAGGCAAAGCCAGCACCGATCTCGACCCCCTTGACCGCGTTGATTCCCATCATCGCGTGGGCAATGTCGGCGTCGAGACGATCAAAGAGTGGTTCGCCGAGCCCAACTGGAACGCCAGTCGCCTCAACAAACAATCGAGCGCCGATCGAGTCCCCCGCGCGCCGCAAATCGTCCATGTAGGCTTCGAGCTGAGGGATCACGGTCGCATTGGGTGCAAAAAACGCGTTTTCGTGCACCAGCCCCCAGGACTCGAACGGGATCATGATTTCACCCAACTGCGACATGCATCCGCGCACGATGGTGCCGTAGGCCCCCAAAAGCCACTTGCGGGCGACAGCACCGGCCGCCACCGTCGCCGCCGTTAGGCGAGCCGACGAACGACCGCCACCGCGCGGATCGCGAATTCCGTACTTATGATGGTAAGGGTAGTCCGCGTGACCTGGACGAAACGACTGCGCGATCGCCGCGTAATCCTTGCTGCGAGCGTCGGCATTTTGAATCAGCAGCGCAATCGGAGTCCCCGTGGTTCGCCCCTCAAAGACGCCTGAAAGAATTTGCACCAGATCGGGCTCCTGGCGCTGCGTCACATGGCGCGAGGTGCCAGGCCGACGACGATCCAGATCCGGTTGAATATCAGAGGAGTTAAGTGCCAAACCCGGTGGGCACCCATCGATCACACAGCCCAAAGCAGGTCCGTGGGACTCACCAAACGTGGTGACCCGAAACAGTTCTCCGATCGAATTACCCGCCATGCTCGTGCCCCAAACTTCGAACCGAATTGTATCGCGCGGCCCGCACCCTAAAAGCGGTTCCCGTGCCACAATTGACGTAGGTTCGATTGACCGACAACCTGCCCCCAACCGTTAATTAAGAGCCTATGCAGCCCGCTTACGTTCCTTCGCCCTCCTCCCAGAAAGAGGATGACTTCGAGTCCCGGTTCCTTCTCTCCGTAGAGAAACTGGACAAGATCTCGAATCTGAACGATCGGCCCACTAATGTTCCGTTTGAGACGGTCGCTGGTCTGCAAGCCAAGGCGGCCCGGTGCCATTCGGTTCACGAGGCGAACGCCGTCCTCTGGTTAGGTCAGGCGTCGTTGGTCGATGCCTGGGCACGGATTGCATTGTTCAGGTTCCATGAAGTCGCCGGTTGCTCGATCGACCTGATTGCCAGCAACAAGCTGCTGACTGCCCCCGCGCTGGTGCGCTCATTGTTCGAGCAAGCATGTTTTGGATTTGAAGTCGGCAGCGCGATCGTTTTGATGTCCAAAGAGATCAAGCGCACCGACCTGCACCGCAAGCTTCTGACCTCAACCGACCACGAGATGGTTCTGTACCGCGCCATGTACGGGACGACCTCGACCGACAAGCTCGAGGCAAGCCGCATTATTGACCTGCGCATCATGCTGGGCATCCTCGCCAAAATCGAAGCGGAGCATGGCGCCGACCGTGTGACCGAGGTCTGGTCCAAGCTGAGCGATCTGACCCACCCCAACTCACTCGGGAAATCAACCCTGTCGCGCCCTGAGAATATTAAGAGCACCAACGAGTGGACAACGGGCGTTTACAACCCGTCTTGGGAAACGTCGGTGACGGAGTTTCTGAAAAAGGTCATTACCTGGAGCATTGAAACGATGACCGACGGAATCGTCAAAGCGCAAGAAGCGGCAAACGACATCCGCAAGATCATTAATCCGCCGAGCGCGACACCGACGGTGGCAAAACAAGTTTTTTAAGCTTGGTCTTTTAACTGAGCGACTCAGCCAGCGCGAGACGCGCAAGCACCGTTGCGCGGGGCATCGCAGCGAGCATCGCGTCAACGGAGGGTGTCTGGGCCTGCCCAAAAACCAGCAGTCGAACCGGAATAGCCAGCTGGCTCATTTTGAGGCTGAACTCAGCAAGCGTCGATTTCATGGTGGCCGTGATCGGACCGGCCGACCACTCGGCCTCGTCTAGAACCTTGAATTTAATCGCAAGCGACGCCACTGCAGCGAGCGCGGCGGTGGTCAGGTGAGTCGATCGATCCGCCTTAGTCACCGCTGCGGGAACATAAAAGAGGCCGACCCAATCGGCAAGTTCTTCGAGGGTGTGCGCCCGCTCAAAAACCAGCGCGCAGGCGATAGGTAGATCCGGCCCACTGGTCATCGCCGCTTCGCTCCAACCGCGCTTTTTGAGGTGGGGCTCCAATCGTTTAGCCAATTCGACCGGAGTCAGGCGCTTCAGCCACTGCGCATTCACCCAGCGCAACTTATCGAAATCCAGTTGTGCAGGTGACCGGCTGATCTGGGCCGCATCAAACCACTGTACTAACTCGTGCCGGTCGAAGATCTCGGCATCGCCATGGCTCCAGCCCAAGCGCGCGAGGTAATTCACCATCGCCTCGGGTAAGAAACCTTGCGCGTCGTACTCCACTACCGACGTCGCGCCGTGACGCTTGGACAGCTTCTCACCATCGGGCCCGAGAATCATCGACAAATGACCATAGACCGGCTCTTGCCCGCCAAGCGCGCGCAAAATATTGATCTGGCGCGGCGTATTGTTGACGTGGTCATCGCCCCGCAGGACGTGCGTAATTTGCATCTCGAGGTCATCCACAACAACGCAAAAGTTGTAAGTCGGCGTGCCGTCACCCCGCGCGATGATGAGGTCGTCGAGTTCGTCATTGGCGATCGAAATCGGGCCCTTAACCAAGTCGTCCCAGGTCACCGAACCTACATCTGGATTCCGAAAGCGAATCACCGGATCGACCCCGGCGGGCGGAGTTAACCCCGTTCGAGCAGCATTTTCGGGACGCCACCGACCGTCATAACGGGGCTTTTGACCCAGCGCCCGCTGCTGCTCGCGCATTTGGTCGAGTTCTTCAGTCGATGCCCAGCAACGATATGCAGTACCCCGTTCGAGCATCTGTGCGATGACCGCGCGGTAACGAACCATCCGCTTGGATTGAAAAAACGGACCTTCATCCCAATCGAGATCCAGCCAATGCATTCCGTCCATGATCGCCTGGACAGCAGCCGGTGTGGAACGCTCCAAATCAGTATCCTCGATTCGCAGCACAAACTGCCCGCCATGGCGACGAGCCCAAGCCCAGGCATACAGCGCCGTGCGTGCGCCCCCTAAATGAAGATCGCCAGTCGGACTGGGCGCAAATCGGGTTCGGACCACGGATGCGCCGGACATAGGTAAGGACATCGTAGAGTTCATGCGACGGATTTTAACGGAGCTGAGTTTCAAGCAAGCGAGGCTATGACATACTAGCCGGCTGAACTCTTTTGCGTTTCGGACACCACCGAAATCGCAGGGGGCGCGTAGCTCAGTGGTAGAGCACTGCCTTCACACGGCAGGGGTCAGG
>RFVZ01000168.1 GCA_009922405.1 Betaproteobacteria bacterium | reverse complement strand
GCGCCTCCGAAAGGAGACCCTGCCACTCCTGCTCCAGCGCGTCCAGTTGAGGCACCCATTCTCGGGGTCGAGTTGTCGATCGAGCGGGCCGATGGTTCCCGCTTCGTTCGCGTTTACTCGGTGCGCGACTGATGCTGAAACGAGCTCTTCAGGGGCCGCGTCAGCGCGGGGCTGCGATCGTGACAGCACTTTTGATCGTTGCGCTTGCGACTACGATCGTCTCGGCGCTCTTTGCGCGTCAAAGCGCGACCGTACGGACGATCGAAAACAGACTGGCGATCACCCAGGCGCGTTGGATCGAGCGTGCTGCAATCGACTGGGCCCGAGTGATCTTGCGCCAGGACGCCCGATCGAGCAGCACGGATCACCTTGGCGAACCTTGGGCGGTTCCGGTTGCCGACACACGGGTTGATGCGTCTGTCGGGGCGGGGGGGGCATTGGATAGTGGGGCGACACCCGCAACGCTTTCGGGACAAATCCTGGATATGCAGGGTCGGTTCAATTTGGCCAATGTGGTGCCGGGCGGCCGCGTTGATCCGGTTGAAGCCGCCGCACTCGCGAGTTTGCTGACTCTTGTCGGACAGCCGTCATCCTTGGCTGAGCCGCTGATTGCCCGCTTGTTGGCTGCGACCCCATTGGTCAAAGAGGCGGCTGGCGGGGGGGCCGGAACCGCGACCGGAACCGCGACCGGGACTGAGTCGGCTAACTCATCGCGTCCGACTGCTTTTCCGATTCGGCGGGCTGCTGACCTCTTGACGGTTCCCGGGTTCGACGCAGTTGCAGTGGCTGCCCTCGAACCACTGATCGTCATGTTGCCGCGAGCCGCTCCAGTCAATATCAATACCGCATCCGCTGAGGTGATTGCTGCTCGCACGGGTGTCATGGATTTGCCGCAGGCGCGAGCATTTGTGGCGACCCGGGAGCGCGTTCCGTTTCGGGATCTGACCGATGCGAACCAGGCTTACGAGCCGCAGGCGCAGATTTTCAAGGCCGAACGTTGGGCTGTCACATCCGCGTGGTTTCTCGTCCGGGGAGCGGTACGTTACGATCGGATCGAGTCACGCAGTGACACACTCCTGGAACGCAAAGGTCGAGAACTCGTAGAACTGGTATGGCAGGACCGTTACTAGGATCCTTATTTCAGCGCCAACGCGCGCCGATCGGGGTGATTGCCTGGTTGCCCGCGCGCGCTTCCGCGCCTCTCGCAGTGCCCGCAGACGGCCTGGCGGACACGGCCGCCCTGACCGTTTGGCGCCACTCCGGTACCGGCCCAGAGCGATGCACTCTAGGGGCTTTGGAGGGCGTCAAAGAAATCGCCGTAGTTTTCGACCCGCGGGATGTCCTGCTGGTCACCGCCACGGTGCCCCCCCTGACTGGGACCCGTCTCGAACAGGCCCTGCCAAATCTGATTGAAGATTCGCTGCTTCAGGATCCTGCAGCTTGCCGCATTGCATTGGGCCCGGAGCTCGGAGAAGGTCGACGAGTTTTGGGCGTTGTTGATCGGGAATGGTACGACCTCATCGTCGCCGGGTTTGCCCGGGAAGGGATACGCGTCGCAGCGGCCTGGCCGGCGCCCCTCGCGATTCCCTGGCGGGATGGTACGTGGTCGATCGCCTGGGTCGGTTCCTCACTAACGATCCGGCTCGGATCTGCCGACGGCTTCGGGGTCGAAGCGGAACGCCCCGATCTCGAATCGTCGGCGGCCGCGCTGCTCGCACTGGCTCAGACGACTATTCCATTCGAAGGAACGGTCAATCTGTACGCCGATGATGCCGAGGCTTTGAAAGCAATTCAATCCGCGGTTCGCGCGGCTGGCCTGGTTGGAGTCACAAACCCCATGCCGGTCCCGATTCCCGCGTCGATTGACCTTCAGCAAGCGGTGGCGGGGAGGTCGCGTCAAGGGCGCCCTGCGGTGAAGGTGTCTTGGTCTAGATGGCGCTGGCCACTGGCACTGGGAGCCCTGTGTGCAATGACGGCGATTATTTGCCTCAATCTGCAATGGGGACTGATGTCAAAAGAGTCCGTCGCGATCGAGGCTGCCATCGAACAGCGAGTACGTACGGTGTTGCCGGCACGGATACCGATTGTGGATGCGTCATTGCAGATGCAGCGTCGGCTTGATGTGGCGCGAATTCGTGCAGGTGAGCCTGCCACCGATGACGCGACCGCGCTCTTGACCCGGCTGGCGACCGCCCTCGGACCACGGGCGATGGACGCGTTGAGTTCCGCTGAATACCGGGACGGTCGTTTGCGGGTGCGATTTCAACCTGGCTGGGCCGATGCAGCGGCCGCTCGGGAGTCGCTCCGCGAGGCGGCGGGCCGCGAGCGCTTGCGTCTGCAATTTGAGGAACGCGACCCGGTCGCGATTGTGAGTTTGGGGTCATGAACGCTGATCAGAGCCAAATCGCTCGATGGACGTCTGAGGCCCGCGGAAGGTGGGATGCGTTTGCCGTGCGTGAGCGCTGGTTGCTGGCTGTGGCTGTACTCGTGTTGGTTTTGCTCGTGCTCGACCAGCTCGCCGTTTCTCCAGCATTGCGCGGAATTGCTCGCCTCGAGCGGGAGCTGCCGCAACGACGAGCGCAGTTGGCGCAGGTCGACTGGATGGCCGATCAGTTTGCGGGGCTCGCTAGCCGGGCAGGTGCGCCATCGGCCCAACCTTTGGGTGCAGAGCTCGAGCGGTTGTTGAAGTCGAGCGCTCTCCCTGCCGAGTTACTTCCAGGTGGTGATACGACCTCGCAAGAGCTTCGCGTCAGTAGCGTGCAGGTGACTCGATTGTTGAAGTGGGTCGCCGACACTCAGCGCGATCTGCGTATCCGTGCGACCAGCCTGGAGATTGAACGCACCAAAACGCCTGAAATGGTCTCAGCACGAATCCGCTTTGAGCGGCCACTGGTGGAATCTCCTTGAGTCGGGTACCGAAAGTCGCGTTGACTCTGTTATTCGTAGCTGGCGTTGCGATTGGGGTCCTCGCGATTTCCCCACCAACCGCACTGCTCGATCTCTGGCTGACTCACGCCATCGGGGGGCGGGTTCGTTTGGCTCAAACTGAGGGTACGCTGTGGCGGGGCGCCGCACGGATTGTGATTGTTGACCCCGGTCCCTCGCCAGCCTCTTCAGCTGCACCATTACAGGGGCTTGCCTTGCCGGGGGTGATCCGTTGGACCCTCTCGCCAAGCCTTCTGATTGGGCTGCTGGACGCCAGCGTGGTGCTGGTCGACGGTGGCGCACCGGTGCATGTGGTGGGATCTGTCGCAACCGGGGTTCGGGTGGATGCAGGACGCTTTGAGTGGATCGGTTTGGCGCTATCTGGGTTAGGTTCTCCCTGGAATACAGTTCGGCCTGTTGGGGCGTTGCGCGCTCAATGGGAGCCGATGGTGATTGACTCGGCTGGAATCCGCGGCACACTGACGCTCGAGCTTGCAGATGTGACATCCGCGATGAGTCCAGTGCGTCCGCTTGGTAGCTGGCGACTGGCCGTGCGTGCGGCCGGTGAGAGCGCAGCCTTGCGGATGGAGACTCTCGCCGGGCCGGTCAATCTTGAAGGCGACGGGCAATGGAATGCGCGTGGCGGTCTTAAGTTGCGGCTGGCTGCTTGGCCGGATCCGACAATGCAGACGGCGTTGACGCCATTGCTTAACCTGATCGGACCGCGTGAAGGCGGTCGAACCATTATTCGCTTGGGAGCCTGACTTGTTCATTGAAGATGCGCGCGGGGTTCGTCGGCGGGGGCGCTGGTTGCAGTGGCCCGCCATGACGGCCAGCAGGACGACGGTACCGCTCTCAAAGCTTGGTTTGCTTTGCTGCCTGGTTACTTTGCCATGGATGCCTGTTTCGACAGCAATGGCGAAGAAAGCGATGGCTGCATCGACCTCACCCCCGACCTCGACCTCGACCTCGACCTCGACCTCGACCTCGACCTCGTCGTCCAATCCGACCTCGGCGTCGCCTTCGGTCCCCTCTGTTGTTAATCCCAATGAGCCAGTGTCGCTCAACTTTAAGGACGCGGATCTCGATGCGGTGATTGGCGCCTTCGGGCATCTGATCGGTCGTACCTTTGTGGTCGATCCAAGGGTTAAAGGCAAGTTAACGCTTGAGACGCCCAAGCCAGTGCCGCGGGCAACGGCGCTGCAGATGCTGCAATCGTCGCTGAGGATGCAGGGGTTTGCGATCATCGAAGCGGGCGGATTATTGCGCGTCGTGCCCGAGGCGGATGCCAAGGTGCAGGGCGGTAAGGTGACGACTGGCGCCAACGAAGTCTCTCGAAGCGCGAATTCGGGCGATCAGATCCTGACTCAGGTGTACCAGTTGCGCAACGAGTCGGCTTCGAATCTCGTGGCGGTCTTGCGGCCCCTGATCGCGCCCAACAACACGATCACGGCGTATCCGAACAACAACTCTCTCGTGGTCACTGACTATGCAACCAATCTCCAGCGCATTGGTCGTCTGATTGAGGTCCTCGATAACCCATCGGTTAATGATGTCGAGGTCCTGCCGCTCAAGTACTCAATCGCGTCCGATGTGGCCGCGGTCATCAGTCGTTTGCTGGATGATGCGGCTCGGGCCGGTCAGGGGGCACAGGTTGATCCAGGCCAAAAGGTCCTGGTGCTCGCGGACTCGCGCAGCAACTCCCTGTTATTGCGGGCGACTAGCTCGGCCAAGATCGCGTTGGCACGAAGCCTGGTCGATCGACTCGACCAGCCATCGGCCACACCAGGCAATTTGCATGTCGTCTACCTGCGTAATGCCGAGGCAAGCCGTCTCGCCCAGGTCTTGCGCGGAGTCCTTGGCGGTGCGCTAGGCTCGGGTGGCGGACCGATCGATCAAGGTTCCAGTGCCGGATTCGGCGCGGCGCAGGGGGCTGCTGGTCAGGGCGGTTTTTCAGCGGGCGCTGGCGCCACCGGTGGGTTTGGCCAGACTGGGCAGACCGGGCAAACTGGTGCCCAAGGCGGGCAAGGCACCGCAATGGGCGGTGGATTTGGCGCCTCCAACCCCGGTGGTGCCAACCCTTCGCAGTCGCAGCAGGCTTTTACTTCTGGCGGTGCCACGGTCGCTGCAGATACGGCGACCAATTCCCTGATCATCATCGCGGCCGAGCCGATCTACCGTAATTTGCGTGGGGTGATCGACCGTCTGGACGCGCGTCGTGCTCAGGTCTATATCGAATCACTGATCGTTGAAGTCACCGTCAGCAAGTCGGCCGAGTTCGGTGTTCAGTTCCAGTTCCTGCAATCACCCTCAGCCGGGGGAACAGGTGGGATTGGCGGAACGAATTTCACCGCGGCGGGTTCATCGACCAACATCATTGGCTTGGCGCAAAATATTGCTGGTGCGGCGCGCGGTCTGAATGTCGGGATCATCCGCGATGTCAGCATCCCTGGGATCAGTAGTTCGTCGGTGGTCAACCTCGGCTTTCTGGCACGTGCTCTTGAGGAAAGCGGTTCTGCCAATATTCTGGCGACGCCCAATCTTTTGACGCTGGATAACGAAGAGGCGAGGATCACGATCGGGCAGAACGTACCTTTCATCACAGGGCAGTTTCTGACGGCCAATACCGGAGCGAGCGTCAGTCCATTTCAG
>RFVZ01000167.1 GCA_009922405.1 Betaproteobacteria bacterium | reverse complement strand
AATGTCTTCGTACTGGTGAATCGAACCATTGCAAAAAATGGATCCATCGCAGCAAAGCTGACGTTGGTCGCTTGGGCGCCGTTAGCGGACGGATCCTTTACTCCCTTTCGCCAGTTGGTGAACAACGTGTTCCATTCGATGACATCAAACTGAATGTCGATATGGCACTGCTTGAGCGACTGCTGAACAAATTCGTTCATTGGTAACGGTTGCATCTGGCCAGAACCCGACGCTGAAATTTGTACCTTCGCTTTCATCGGCTTATCGGCCGAGAAGCCGGCTTCGGCCATCAATTTGCGAGCAGCAGCGACGTCGTATTTGATGTCGAATTTCGGATCGCCCCACCAGGGATGTCCCGGTGGCACGGTTCCCTTGGGCACCGCCATCAGTCCGCCCAGAAGGCTTTTAAGACCTTCGCGGTCGACACACAGGTTGGCCGCGTGGCGTACCCGCTTGTCCAGCCACGGTGAACCTTCGGCGAACGACAATTGCCATGGCCAGACATGAGGTTGGGCATTGCTGTAAAGCTTGAAGTTACGCTGTGTGATCTGGGGAATCGCGTCAGGCGAGGGGGCTTCGATCCAGTCGACCTGCCCGGAGAGCAACGCGGCCGTGCGGGCGTTGGCCTCTGGCATGGGCAACATCACCACCCGATCGATTCTGGGCGTGCGTTTCGGGTCCCAATAGGCTTTGTTGGCGACTACCTCGAGACGTTCGCGGGCGACGAATTTCGCCATTTTGAAGGGGCCGCTTCCCGAGGCATCCGCGGCGAATGCAACCCAAGCGGCTTTGGCGCGGTCGGCTGGTGCAGTGACGGAGGCCGGAACTGCTTTCAGGAGCGCATCCCAGTGGGCTGGCGACGCCATAAACAGGTTGGTCAAATTGATCGGCAAAAACGAGTCTGGCTCGCTCGTGGTCAGTTCAACGGTCAGATTGTCGATCTTGCGGGCGCTACGCAGGGTTGGCATGCGCGAGGCGGTAACACCTACCTGGCTGGGGTCAAAGTGAGGGGCATCTTTGTCCAATACTTTTTCAACGTTCCAAACGACCGCATCGGCATTGAAAGGAGAACCGTCATGAAACTTGACGCCACTGCGCAATTTGAACGTCCATTTCGTCTTGTCCTGAGCGTTGACGCTCCAAGAGGTCGCCAGACCCGGAATGAGAACGCTAGGAGCATCAGACTTCGACAAATCCCAATGGGTCAGGGCGTCGTACATCGGGATGCCCGTAAACCGGTTGCCCTCGAAACCCTGATCAGGCTGCCCCAGTGTCCTTGGAATATCGGCCGCGGTCATTGCGATCCGCAGAACCTTTTCCTGGGCCAGCGCGGCACTGGCGCTTGCCATCACCATCAGGCCGACTAGGAGCTTAGTTTTAAATGGGCGAATGAAGGTCTGATGCTTGGATTCAAGCGCAATCGCGGCTAAAGCCATGAGGTCTCCAAATTGAGTAAAAGAGGGGTCACTCCAGTCTTTGCAAGGCTTATGCCATGCTTATTCATTCAAGGAGAAGTCGCGTCTTGCACCGTGTTGGTGCTTGGTGTTTATTGATCCTGAATCATGCACCGATAAAGGGAGGTCTTGATGAAACCTATTCTTGTGATTAACCCCAATACGACGGACTCGATGACCAACGCGATCGGCGTCGCCGCCAGGTCAGTCGTGGGTCCTGGATTTGAGATCGTCGTGTCTCAACCAAGTTTTGGACCCCGTTCGATTGAGGGGCATTTTGATGAAGTCATTGCGGCGGCGGGTGTTGCCGAGCAAGTTCGGCAGTACTCAGAGAGGCCACTCGCCGGAGTGATCATCGCTTGTTTTGGAGATCCCGGCCTTGATGCAGCGCGAGAAGCAACTGATGCACCGGTATTGGGCATCGCCGAAGCTGCCTTTCATGCAGCCAGTATGCTGGCCACTGGCTTTTCAGTTGTTACGACGATGACTCGCACGTGCATTCTGGCGGAGCGCCTGGTGCAGCGTTACGGCTTTGAGCGGCACTGTCGGGGTATCCATGGCACTGATATTCCAGTCCTTGCGCTGGAATCCGATCCTCCGCAGGTTTTGAATGTCTTGGAGGCCAGCGCCCGCGAGGCATTACTGCGCGATCGCAGCGGCGCCATTGTCCTCGGGTGTGCTGGTATGGCTGCGCAATGTCTTGCACTGCAAGACCGCTTGGGCGTGCCGGTGATTGACGGCGTCGCCGTTGCGGTTAAATGGATCGAGGCGCTGTCGAGCCTCAATCTGAGAACCAGCAAACGGGGCGATTATGCCGACCCGCTGCCCAAGGAATACGTGGGGTGGTCGGCTCCGCTTGGTTGGCCTGAAGTCGATTCGTGAGCAGGTGTTAGAAGATCGAGAAGAGTGCGCGCGATGACTTTGGTGGCTCGTCGCAAATCTTCGAGATTAAGGCGCTCATCTGCGCGCTTTGCGTGGGATTCCAAGACCGTACGGGGGCCTGCCCCATAAATCACGCCCGGAATGCCCCGCTCGGCGTAAAGCCGCACATCGGTGTAGAGAGGCGTACCCACAGATGGAATGCGTTCGCCAAAGATGGCCTGGCCGTGCTTCTGAATGGCCTGAACCAAGGGCCCGTTGCCAGCCAAGGGCTGCAAGGCATTGGCCATTAGCAAGCGTTTGATGTCGATGCGAATTTGCGCTTCTAGTGCGCGCCCCTGATTGAATTCAATGATCGCTTGCGCAATCACCTCCCGGATGTTGGATTCCACCTGCGTGGGATCTTCTTCAGGGATGATGCGCCGGTCGAGTTTGAAGGTCACGGTACCTGGAACCACATTCGTATTCGTGCCGCCCTCGATGCGCCCCACATTCAGGTAAGGGTGCTTGATGCCCTCGACCTTCGAGTGAACCTGCTGGTAGGTTTTGTTCTGGGCGTACAAGTGGTTCAGGATGTACACGGCCCCTTGCAATGCATCGACACCGGTGTTGGGAATGGCAGCGTGGGCCATTTTTCCGTGAACAGTGATTTCCATCTGCAGGCAGCCGTTATGGGCGGTCACCACTTGATAGCTAAAGCCCGCGGCAATCATCAGGTCGGGATGTGTGTGGCCGTGGCTTAACAACCAGCCAGGGCCTTTTTCTCCACCAAACTCTTCATCGTAGGTGAAGTGCAATTCGACATTGCCGTGCAACGCGAGTCGGTTTTGGGATTGAATCGCTTCCAGTGCACGCAACGCAAACGTGAACGTCGAGAAATCGGATTTGCTCACCGCGGTGGCACGACCAAACATCGTGCCGTTGTGAATCTCGCCTGCGTAGGGCGGATGAGTCCAGCCTTCACCCGGAGGCACCACGTCGCCGTGGGCATTGAGGGCAATCGTCTTGCCCCCGGGGCCAAATGGCCGCCGCACAATCAGATTGGTGATCGAAGTAAGGCCATAGGCCTTGACCTCATCTGCAGGCACCGGGAATTGCTCGGCCTCGTAGCCAAACGATTGAAGCAACTGCGTGGTGAGCTCCGCGTGGGGTGCGTTATTACCCGGTGGGGTATCGGTGGGGACTTGGACGAGGGCCTGCAGAAATTGAACTTGCTCGTCAAAGTGGGTATCAATCCATTGATCAAGTTGTTGGTAATGCTGAGTTAGGGTCATTTCGGAGTGGTGGACTAGAGGGCGCTTTCAAGATCAAGTTGGGTCAGCAAATGGGCAAATGCCTCGATCGCCAGTTGCATGTCATCGCTGGTGGTCGATTCCAGCGGGTTGTGGCTGATGCCTCCGTTCTCGCCCCTCACGAACAACATGGCTTGGGGCATGATTTCGTGGAGCTTCATGGCGTCATGCCCGGCGCCACTGGGCATGATGAATACCGGAACGCCGAGGTGATTAAGGGCCTTTCCCCAACGGTTTTGCCACTCAATGGCGCTGGGTGCTGCCGGTACGCTCAGGGTGCGTTCGGTCTGACACACCAGACCGCGGCGCTCGCAAATGGAGCGAACGGCCTCGAGCACATCGCGCTCCAAGGCGTCGCGCTGCGCATCGTTGGGCGCGCGCAGGTCAAGCGAAAAGGTACATCGCCCTGGCACCACATTGATCGAACCGCTGGGCACTTGAAGTTGTCCGATGGTGGCAACCGAATCTCCATCGGCAGCCGCACGCTGTTCGATGAAAAGTGCCAGCTCGGCAACGCCGTTCACCGGGTCATGGCGCCGATTCATGGGCGTCGTGCCCGCATGGCAGGCCACACCGACCATCTCGCACAGGTACCGCACACTGCCGTTGATGGAACTCACGACGCCCAGGGGCAAGTTCATTTCGTTGAGCACCGGTCCCTGCTCAATGTGGACCTCAACAAAGCCTGCATAGTCCTGTGGATTGCGCTTGATACCCGGGATGTCATCCGCATTGAGACCAGCCGACTTCATCGCATCTTGCATTGAAATGCCATCGGCATCGAGCTGATGCAGCCAGTCTGAATTGAATTGACCGAGCAGCGCGCCTGAGCCTAAAAATGTGGCCTTGTAGCGTTGGCCCTCTTCTTCCGCGAAGGCCACCACTTCAATCCCGACGGACAGCCGTTGTTGCTGTTTGGCGAGTTGTTGCACGCAGACGATGGACACAAAAATCCCTAACCTGCCATCGTGTTTTCCGCCATTACGTACCGTGTCGTAATGACTGCCGGTCAGTAGATACTTGGCCCCGTTTTCGCGCGGGTGGTAGCGCCCCACCACGTTGCCTACCGCATCGACAAAAACCTCATCAAAGCCTGCGGATTTCATGGTGCGCTCAATGCTGGCGCAGCAGGCCAGGTGTGCTTCAGTCAGGTAGGTGACCGTTAATTGTCCCTTTTCTTTGTAGCCAGCATCGCTGTGCTGGGCCAACTCTTCTTGCCAGTCCCACACCTGATGGCCCAGGCTTGGGTGGCAGCCGGTTTTGTCATTCAGACGTATTTCGGCAATGCGGTGAATATTGCGCAAGCACTCTTGCAGCTCGAAATCCGGATGGCCCTGAAGGCGTCTTTCAAAGGTCTTAATGATTTGATACTTGTTCAGTCCTGAGCCGCGGGGGCCGCGCACCGCCAAAATAAATGGCCATCCAAATTTTTCGATATAGGCCTGATTCAATGCCTGAATGTGTTTGAACTCGCTTTGGGTACATTGCGTGAGGCCAGCAAGTTCGGGGTGAGCACGAATGAGCGTCAACTGTGCCTCTCGACCTGCATTCTGCAAAACCTCGCATAGGTGATGCTTGACTTGCGCCCAAGACCAAAAAGGTCTCTTTTGCAATGCGCGCTCCGCAATCCATGGCGAGTGCTCATAGAGGCCGTCGAGCATTTGGAGCGCTTGCGGCAGAGAAGCTGCATTGAGTTGCTCCAAGTCGATGTGCATAGGTTGGCCGCTGATCGATGAAAGGTGATTCAGGCGCTATACGGGTGGGTTTGCCGCCAATGGCGCGCGAGATCCAGGCGCCGGCAAATCCAGACCCGATCGTGGCCTTGTACATAATCCAGGAATTCTTGCAACGCCCTGATTCGTCCAGGTCGCCCAAGTAGCCGGCAGTGCATGCCAATACTCATCATCTTGGGGCGATTTAAACCCCCGGGATCGCCTTCTTTGTAAAGAACATCAAAGGTGTCTTTCAGGTATTGAAAGAAGGGGCTTGCATGTGAGAATCCCTGAGGGAGGGCAAATCGCATGTCATTACAATCGAGTGTGTACGGCACGATCAGCTGGGGCACGATGGTGCCG
>RFVZ01000166.1 GCA_009922405.1 Betaproteobacteria bacterium | reverse complement strand
GACGGCGACGGCGACGGCGACGGCGACGGCGACGGCGACGGCGACGGCGACGGCGACGGCGACGGCGAAGGCTCGTGTTGTGGCAACTCGGGATCTGAAGCTGAGCGGGCATTGGCCATGGATTTTGTATCCTCTTTCTAAACTTGGAGCTAATTTGAGGGCGAGTTTAGGGGTTTCAAGTCCCCCATCGCAAAACCAACACAGACTCGGCTTACACGAGGGACGATGGTCTGCGATAGCATCAAAACCTGCCCTTTAGCCTGCCCGAAAGTGCCCACCGCCGCGAGGAGAACATCCATTGATCGTCAAGCAAATCTGGACAGCCAACGCGTATCGCAATTTTAATTACCTGATCGCTTGCAGCGAAACCGGTGAGGCGATTGCAATCGACCCACTCGACAGCGCCCAGTGCCTCCAGGTGGCGCGCGAAGCAGGGTGGGAGATCACGCAGATTCTTAATACCCACGAGCACCATGACCACACTGGGGGCAATCAGGCGGTGGTCGATCAAACGGGGGCCAAGGTTTTGGCCCATGCCCGCGCAAAAGGCAAAATACCGGGGCTATCGCGCGGCCTGGTCGCGGGCGATATCGTGCGGGTCGGGAAGACTGTCGAGCTTGAGGCGCTGGATACGCCTGGCCATACAATGTGCCACATTTGCTTGCGAGCCCATGGGCAACAATCCGCGATCTTCACCGGGGATACGCTCTTCAATGCCGGCGCCGGCAATTGCCATAACGGTGGAGACCCGCAGTCGCTCTACAACACCTTTGCCGAGCAACTCGAAAAGCTACCCCCAGAAACTCGGGTCTACCCTGGTCATGATTATGCGGAGAACAACTTGCGGTTCACCCTAGACCGGGAGCCGGACAACGAAAAGGCTGCGGACTTACTCGATCAGGTGACCGGTCAGGATCCGGCGAACGCCTCCGTCAGCACGATCGCTCAAGAACGCGAGGTGAATACGTTCTTTCGATTAAGAAGCCCGTCGGTGATTGCTCAATTACGTGAGCGCTTTCCAGACCTGCCTGAGCATCCCGATCCGCGCACCGTTTTCATCAAGCTCCGGGAACTGCGCAACAGTTGGTGATGTAGCCAAACGCCGGAAAACCCTAGGCCAGCGCGCCTAGTGCAATTGCGCGCTGGGCAGCAGCGGCGCGTTCGGCAGCATCGGCGGCCTCTAAGGCTGAATTGGGCTTCGTAATGTCCCATCCGCCGGTATGTCGCTCGACCAAGCCGACAAGCGTCTCGACCATCGCGGGGGAGTCATTTAGACAAGGCAGGTAATTGAACTCTTTTCCGCCTGCGTTGAGAAATGCGTCGCGCGCTTCCTGGGCGATTTCTTCGAGGGTCTCGAGGCAATCCGACACAAACCCCGGGCAGACGATATCGACCCGCCCAACCCCCTTGCGGGCCAGGGCCTCGAGCGTCGGCTCGGTGTAGGGCTCGAGCCAGGCAGCCCGGCCAAAGCGAGACTGGAACGTAATCATCCACTGGTCCTGGGTCAGGCCCAGACGCTGCGCGAGCAAGCGAGACGTCTTATGACACTCACAGTGATAAGGGTCGCCCTCCATGAGCGTGCGATGCGGCACCCCATGGAAGCTCATGACCAGCCTATCGGGCCGTCCCTTTTCATCCCACGCCCGGCGAATATTCGCAGCGAGGGCCTCGAGGTAAGCGGCATCGTCATGGAAATTCCGAATCAACCGGAGCTCTGGCAAATTACGCCACGACTGAAGCTCGCGGGCGATTTCATCGAAAACGGTTCCGGTGGTCGCACCGGCGTACTGCGGATACATCGGTAACACGAGCAAGCGTTGCAGGTTGCGGTCGCGCAAGGACCGCATCACACTGCTCATCGAAGGGTTACCGTACCGCATCGCCATCGCCACCTCGACCGCATGGCCGCGGGCATCGAGTGCGGCCTGCAAACCCTGCGCCTGGCGATCAGTGTGGACCCGCAACGGCGAACCTTCGGGCAACCAGACGGATGCGTACTTGGCCGCAGATTTGGCGGGACGGGTTCGCAGAATCACGCCATGGAGCAGAGGCTGCCAAACCAACGAAGGAATTTCGACAACCCGCGGATCCGAGAGGAATTGCGCCAGATAACGCCTTAAGGCCGCTGCGGTGGGCTCGTCGGGCGTACCGAGTTGCACCATGAGGACCGCCGTCAACGGCGGTTTCCCGTGGGCGAACTGTTTCGGCGAAGAAAATCTGGGCATGAAGCAAAAAGCCTGTTAAGCGCCGGGACTCAGTTTGCCGCGCTCAGCGCAGTCGAAACCAGGCGTGCTGTGATGTCGACAATCGGGATCACCCGTTCGTAGTCCATGCGGGTTGGGCCAATGACCCCGAGCGTACCCACGACGCGACCATCCACCAGATATGGCGCAGTCACTACACTCATCTGCTCCATTGGAACGAGATCGGATTCGCCTCCAATAAAGATCTGAACCCCCGATGCGCGCCCCGATGCATCCATCAATTGAATCAGACGGGTCTTCTGCTCAAACAAGTCAAACAGCGAACGCAATCGATCCATATCCGCAGTCAATTCGGTCACGCCGATCAGGTTTCGCTCGCCAAAAATAACGACATCGTCGGGATGATTCAGCATTTCGCCACTAGCGGTTACAGCCCGTTGCATCAAAACCCCAATGTCATCGCGCAGTGCGGAGAGTTCGGCCGAGAGGGTGCCTTGAATTGAGCGAAAGTCCTGCCCCGCGAAGTGGGCATTAATGATGTTGGCGGCCTCAATGAGCTGTGCCGGAGAGTAATCGCGCTCTGTCGCAAGAATTCTGTTCTGGACGTCGCCATCAGGGGTTACCAAAACCAGTAGGGTCCGTTTGTCGCCTAAACGGATGAACTCCACCTGACGAAACACCGAAGCCCGCCTCGGGGTCTGCACCACGCCCGCAAAATGAGAGAGGCTCGAGAGCAACTGAGCTGCACTGGCCAATACGCGTTGTGGCTGATCGACCTGAAGCTGGCCCTGCATCGCCTCGGTATCTTCAAGCCCTAGGGGCTGGACCGTCACCATGGTGTCGACAAAGAGTCGGTAACCGCGTGCGGTCGGGATCCGCCCCGAAGAAGTATGCGGACTGGCAATCAGTCCAAGCTCCTCGAGATCAGACATCACGTTACGGACGGTCGCGGGAGACAGGTCAAGTCCGGACCAGCGCGAGAGGGTCCGTGAGCCGACAGGCTGACCTTCAGCGATGTGTCGCTCAACGAGCGTTTTGAGTAGAGTGCGGGCACGGCGATCTAACATAGATGCTGATTCTAGTGCGCCCGCGCCAGTGTGGTGTAATCGGAGATATGGGAGCATTTCAAACGGTGGCCTTGGTAGGACGGTTTCGCTCAAGCGGGATCGTGCAAACCCTTGACCGGATTGAAATTTTTCTTCAGGAACGCGGACTGGAAGTTTTCCGGCCTGCCGGCAGCGCCGAGCACGCGAGTGACGTCAAATCGATCGTCCATCGGTCTGGCTCGAGCACCGAGCCTCCCATTGACCTGGCAATCGTTGTCGGCGGCGATGGCACGATGCTTGGGATCGCGCGAGAACTCGCCCCGTGGGGCGTGCCGGTGATCGGGATCAATCATGGTCGACTCGGGTTCATGACGGACATTCCGCTCGACCGATGGACGGACGCCTTGGCTGCCATTCTCGACGGCCACTACGAGGCGGAGGAGCGCACGTTGCTCGACGCGTGCGTGCTGCGCGACCCGGATTCGTCGATCCCGTTTGCGGCACGGGCCCTGAACGATGTCGTCATCGGACGCGGCTTGGTTGGGCGCATGATCGAACTCAATGTCGAGGTCGATGGCAAGTTCATGTACACACAACGTGCGGATGGGCTGATCATTGCCACGCCGACTGGTTCGACCGCGTATGCACTATCGGCAAACGGCCCGATCCTGCATCCGCAACTGAACGGAATCGTGTTGGTCCCCGTAGCCCCGCAAGCGCTCTCGAACCGCCCCATCGTGCTGCCGGATACTTGCAAGGTGACTGTGCGGATTGGCGATGAGACCGATGCGCGGGTGAATTGCGACATGCAGACCTTCTCGGATCTGCACCCGGGCGACCGGATTGTGATTGAGCGCTCGGCGTATCGAATCCGCTTTCTACACCCAAGTGGATATAGCTATTTCGCGACCTTGCGCGGCAAACTGGCGTGGCAAGCACTCCCGGTGCTCAACGTCCGCCCCCCGTCGCCCTGACTCGCTAAAACGCCCGAGAGAACCTCATGCTCCGCACACTTCGATTGCGCGACATTGTTCTGGTCGAAGTGGCTGAAATTGAATTTGGTCCGGGTTTCAACGTGCTCTCGGGCGAAACCGGAGCCGGCAAATCGATCTTGCTTGATGCACTCGGCCTCGCGCTCGGACATCGTGCGGATGCCAAGCTCGTGCGGGAAGGTTGCGCGCGCGCCGACGTGGTGGCTGAATTCGCCAGTCACGAGGGGCTCGATGCCTGGCTTGCCGAGCGCGAGATCGCCGGCGACCCGGGCACAGTCCTGTTAAGGCGAGTGCTCGAAAGTGACGGTCGGTCGCGGGCCTTCGTCAATGGTCAACCCGTGCCGGCGACATTACTGCGCGAGACGGGCGAACAACTGCTGGATATCCATGGGCAACATGCTCATCAGCGTTTGCTGACTGGATCGGCTCAGCGCGCGCTCCTGGATGCTTTTGCCGGAATTGAACCAGACGTCTTGCGCTTGCAGAATGGCTGGGACACCTGGCAGGACGCCGAATCCGTGCTGGCGAACGCTCGCGAAGCAGGCGACCAAATCCAGCAGGACCGTGAGCGGCTGAATTGGCAAATCGATGAACTCGCTGCATTAAAACTGGCCCCGGACGAATGGCAGGAACTCGAGACCGAGCAGAAGCGCCTGGCGAATGCAGCGGCCCTGATTGAAGGGGCTCGTGGCGCGGCCGAAGCCCTGCAAGAAGATGATTCCGCCATCAATCGGCAACTTTCCCGTTTAGTAGCGCGCCTTCGCCCTCTGGCGCTGATCGACCCCACGTTGACGCCCCCTCTCGAACTTCTGGAAGGGGCTGCGATTCAGGCTGCAGAGGCAGCGGGCGCAATGTCTCATTATGCTGACCGGATTGATCTGGATCCTGAACGACTGGCGGAGGTCGACCGTCGACTTGGGGCGATTCATACGGCGGCCCGCAAGTATCGACTCTCTCCTGAGGATCTGACGGTCGAACTGCATCGACTCCAGGAGCGCCTGATCGAACTGGACCGCTCGGTCGATCTGAAGGGGCTGCAAGAGGCAGCCGACCGCGCGCGGCAGCAATACGATCAATTGGCGCTAAACATCGGCGTGGCCCGACGCGAAGCGGGCGGGCGTCTTGCGGCCGCAGTTAGCAGCGGAATCGCTGGACTTGGCATGGCCAGCAGTCGGTTCGAAGTCGCAATTGATTCAGTAGACCCCGGACCCGCGGGGACCGAACGCGTCGAGTTCCAGATTGCCGGGCACAGCGCGAGTGCGCCCCGACCACTGGCCAAAGTCGGATCGGGCGGCGAACTGTCCCGAGTGGGTCTGGCGATTACGGTCGCGGCCGCGACGACCCAACCGGTTGGAACCCTCGTCTTCGATGAGGCCGACAGCGGCGTCGGCGGCGCAGTCGCTGAACTGATTGGCCGGCTGATGCGTCGCCTGGGCGAAGTGCGTCAAGTGCTATGCGTCACCC
>RFVZ01000165.1 GCA_009922405.1 Betaproteobacteria bacterium | reverse complement strand
AGAATCGCCAGATCCGCAAGCATCCATTCAATCACGGTGTTCGACAGGATGGAGGCCCGCTCGCCACCCCCTTGGCCTGAGCGCTCGCCTGCACAAAAACCCAGGCTGAGCAGGCCGCACCCGATCTCTTCGACCTGTTGAGCGGCCTGGTTCCAGCTCCAACTGCGCCAGAGACCGAGTTGTTTTTGACGCATCCAGACCCGATCGCTACGGCGCTGGGCCGCGTTCCAGAAGAGCGCCGGAATCGTCTCGCCTGGGAGATCAACCGTGGGTCGGTCGCGCAGCTGATGGAGATCCCAAAGATTACTCATGTCCCGTCCTAGCGCCACATCTTCGTTTTCTTCCAGCGCCGCTCACCGCGCACGCTGTCGTCTTTTAGACCCAAGTAGAACTCTTTGATGTCATCTTTTTCGCGCAGGCGATCGCAGGAATCCGCCATCACAATCCGACCGTTTTCGAGTACGACCCCATAGTCGGCCACATTGAGCGCCATGTTGGCGTTTTGCTCCACCAGCAGGATCGTGGTCCCGTGCTCGCGATTGATACGAACGACAATTTCGAAGATTTCACGGGTAAGTTTGGGCGACAGACCGAGGCTGGGTTCATCGAGTAGGATCAGGTCGGGGCGGGCCATCAGGGCCCTTGAAATCGCCAGCATCTGCTGTTGACCCCCCGACAAAAGACCGGCTGCCTGGTGGCTGCGTTCGCGCAAAATCGGAAAATATCCGAAGACGGTTTCCAGATCGCGTGCGACCCCATCACGGTCGTTACGCGTGTAAGCACCCATCAGCAAGTTGTCTCGAACGCTCAATAGAGCGAATACTTCACGGCCCTCAGGGACATGGCTGAGCCCTTGCTGGACGATGAGCGCGGGGTCCTGCGCCGTGATGTCGAAGCCCTTGAATACGACAGAGCCCTTGCGCGGATCGATGATCCCGGAGATGGTCTTGAGGATGGTGGTCTTACCGGCACCGTTCGAACCCAGTACCGTGGAAATCTCGCCCTGCTGAACCGTCAGGCTGACGCCCCGGATCGCCTTGATCGGGCCATAGGCACTTTCGATATTGTTGAGACTCAGCATCATCGGTCAGCACCGGTGGTCTTGCCCGTGCCTGTTCCCTTGAGCGCAACGGGGCGGCGAAGCGAAGCGACATCACTGACTGAGCCGAGATAGGCCTCGATCACGCCCGGATCGTTCTGGACCTCTCTGGCCGTACCCATAGCGAGGACTTCACCCTGATTCATCGCCAGGACCCGGTCGGACACCTTGGAGACGAGCGACATGTCGTGCTCCACCATCAGGATAGTCACGCCGAGTTCCTGGCAAATGTCCTGGATCCAGAATGCCATGTCGTCGGTCTCTTCCACATTCAGGCCGGAAGACGGTTCATCGAGCAGGATCAGGCGGGGCTGGGCGCAAAGCGCACGGGCCATTTCAACGACCTTGCGAACGCCGTAGGGTAGCCCCGCAACGAGGGTGTCCCGATAGTGCTGCAGTTCAAGAAACTCGATGACTTCTTCGACTTTCTCGCGGGCTTCCAACTCGGCGGTGCGGACGCGCCCCGTGAACAACAAATCCTGCCAGAGGTTGCTGCGACGCTGGGTGTGGCGGCCAATCAGAAGGTTCTGCAAGACCGTTGCGAATTCGAACAATTCAATATTCTGAAAGGTTCGTGCGATCCCCAACGCGGCGACCTCATGAGCGGCGTGGTCGGTCAGTCGGAGTGTGCCGCTCGGGCCGGTGTAATCGATCGTTCCCGTCGTTGGGTGGTAGATGCGGCTGATCAGATTAAAAACCGTAGTCTTACCCGCGCCATTGGGCCCAATCAGGGTGAAGACTTCGCCGGCCTGAACGTCAAAACTGACGTCTTTGACTGCGAGCACACCCCCAAAGCGGACGCTCAGCTTTTGGGCCGAGAGGATGGCGCTCATCTCAGCCGATCCGATTTTTGGAATGATTTCTGGCGTTTGAACATTCCTTTCCGGTAGAACGGAAACGACTGCAGGTAGGTTCTGACCTTGAGCCAACGCCCGTGCAGACCCATGGGCTCAAACAATACGAAGCTGACCAGGACTGCGCCGTAAATGACGCTTTGCAGGCCTGGTGCCTGGCCGATGCTCGCCGGCAAATAATCTTTCAGGATGGCAATCACTTGCGGCATGGCAATCAGAAAGGTCGCGCCCAAAAATGCGCCATGAACCGATCCCAGTCCGCCGATGACAATCATCAACAGCAGATCGATCGATTGGAGAATACTGAACTGGTCGGGCGAGATGAACTGTAATTTGTGGGCGTACAGGGCCCCGGCGATCCCGGCGAGAGCGGCGGACAGTGCAAAGGAAAGGGTCTTGTAGTGGGCCAGATGAATCCCCATGCTTTGGGCCGACACTTCCGAATCTCGGATCGCAACGAATGCCCGTCCGGTTGGCGAGCGCAAGAGGTTCAGCACACCGAGCGTAGCCAAAATCGTGATCAGCAGGCACAGTGCATAAAACTCGGTCGCGGTGCTCAGGGCCCAGCCCGAGATGCTTGGCGCTTTGACCTGCAAGCCGGAGTTGCCGCCGGTGACTGAATCCCATCGCGCCAGCCCTTCCTCGACAATAAATCCAAAGGCTAGCGTGGCCATTCCCAAGTAAATACCCCGAACTCTGAGCGCCGGCAGGCCAACGACCCAGCCGACCGCTGCCGACAAGCTGGCGGCGCCGACGATGGCGATCGGAAAAGGGACTCCCGCGTTGGTGAGAACCGCTTCGGTGTAGGCGCCAACGCCCAGAAAAGCGGCGTGACCAAGCGAGAACAAGCCGGTAAATCCGGCCAGTAACATCAACCCGAGACCGGCGATCGAATAAATCAGTACAAAGGTCAGTTGCGCTAACCAATACTCGGGGAGCACCCATGGGGCCAGCAATAAAGCCACGACCAGGGCGCTGTACCAGAACCGTGCGCCCTCATGTTTGGCCAGACGGATGTCCTGGTCGTAATCGGTTTTGAAAATAAAACGCATCGGCGTGTTCTTCTGGACCGATCAGACTTTCTTGCGCAACTGTTCGCCAAACAACCCATTGGGCTTGACGACCAGCATCACCAGGACGACCACGTAGGCCGCAATATCTTTAAACCCGTCCGGAAGATAAAATCCCGACAGGGACTCGATAATCCCGATCGCCAGTCCGCCGACAATCGCACCTGGCAGGCTGCCAAAACCGCCGACGACCGCGGCTGGAAAAGCCTTGAGACCGATCAGGCCCATGTTGGCGTGGACAAACGTGATCGGCGCGAGTAACAGCCCGGCGATGGCGGCGACCCCCGCCGCCAGGCCCCAGGCGATGCCATTCAACTGGCGCACCGGAATCCCCATGTAATAGGCCGCCAACTGGTTTTGTGAGGCGGCTTGCATGGCAATACCGAGTTTGCTGTAGCGAAATAAGGCGAACAAAAGCACACACAAAATCGCGGTGGCCCCAATCACCGAAACCTGTTCGACATTGATGACGAGTCCCGCCACCTTCCAGATTTCGTCCTTATAAGGGACTGGGAGGACATGCGTTTCGGTCCCGATGTTGGGTAGCATCGTGATCAGTCCGCGCACTACATAGCCGATTCCAATCGTCAGCATGACCACCGAAAAAGCGGGTTGGCCGAGGATCGGTCGAATCACGATCCGCTCGAGCAGCATCCCAAACAGGGCCATGGCAGCCACCGTACTGAGGATGGCGAGCCAGTAGGGGAAACCCAGCCAAGTCATGGCCGCGAGTCCCCCAAACGCCCCCATCATCATGAGATCGCCTTGCGCAAAGCTAACGGTCTCGGTCGCCTTGTAGATCAGAACGAAACCGAGCGCGATCAGCCCATAGATACATCCCTGGGAAATGCCGCTCAGGGTCATCTGAAAAAATTGAATCATTGGGCGGTTTGAAACTGAACTTCGGGCTTGACTTACTAGGGGCTAACAATTCAGCGAGCCCGACAGTACCCGATTCAGTCCACTCCGGGTCAGACCCGGTGGGGAGCTTAGGGTTTGTACTAGGGACTCATGCGGACGTCCAAGCGGCCTCAGGCAAAATAGGGTATTCACCTCAGGGGGACCCCATGCAACGACCCTTTCATTTGGCTTTTCCGGTTCATGACCTGGGGGCGGCGCGTGCCTTTTACGGTGATCTGCTCGGTTGCCCCGAAGGACGCAGTTCACCCGAATGGATCGACTTTGATCTCTTTGGCCATCAAATTGTGGCGCACTTGGCGCCCGATCAGTGTGGACTGGACGCGACCAATGTGGTCGATGGCGATCAGGTGCCCGTGCGGCACTTTGGGGTCGTCCTGCCAATGCCTGAATGGCAGGCGCTGGCCGATAAGCTCACCGCGGTCGGTACAAAATTTATCATTGAGCCCCATGTCCGGTTCAAGGGCCTGGCCGGTGAACAGGCGACTCTGTTCTTCCTCGACCCATCGGGCAATGCCCTTGAATTTAAGGCGTTTGCCGACCTCGGACAGCTGTTTGCGAAACAGGCTGCCCACTGATTACCGCGCGCACTGTCCGATCCAATGCGCGAGTTGATCGAGGGCCTGACGGGCTTCGGGCAGTTGGCCCGCCATGACCGGAAACGCGTGGGGTAGCTTGGGCCACGCCAGCAAGGTACTCGAGCCCCCTTGGCCAAGGATTTTCTGGTGCAGCTTGATCGAATCGTCGTAGAGCGCTTCAGCTTGGCTCGCGACGATCATGCAGGGTGGCAATCCATCCACAGGTCCAAATAGCGGTGAGAGCCTGGGGTGAGTGGCCGGAACGCCAGGGGCGTATCGCTCACGGAACTCCTCCAGGATCTGCCGGTTGAGCATGACGTCGGTTTTTTCATTGCTCAACATTGACGGGTTTTGATGGGTCAAATCCAGCCAGGGCGAAAGCAGAAAAATCCCCTGGGGTGGCGCGCCTAGATTCGGCAAGGGCGGGAGGTCGCGAACTGCCTGCAAGGTGGCGAGCGCGATGTTGCCACCCGCGCTATCGCCACCAATAAACAAGGGTCTCGGGGGGCGAGGGGCGTTGTAGATCTCGGCCGAATCGGCCTCAGCCTCAGACTCAGACTGATTCGAGATGAGCGCCAGATAAACCGCCTTGGCGTCATCGAGCGCTGCTGGGAAGGGATGCTCGGGTGCCAGGCAATAGTCAACCATCAGCATCTTGATCTGGGCTTTTTCAGCCAGATAAGCAGCCAGCGCGCGGTGGCTATTGGGCCCGCCCATGCCGAAACCGCCGCCATGAAAATACAAGCAGACGGGTGCCTGCCGCGCCGAGACCAATTCGCTCGGCATCACCCACTCGACGGGCACCCCCGCAATCCGATCGGACTGAATCGTGATCGACGCCTTGGTTTTGGTGCGTACATCCGCCAGCCACTTGCGATTACGCCGGAAACGGTGTTCAGCGCTCAGTTTGAGGCTCGATTTTTTTTGCCATCGCAGAACGGCGCTCAGGAGAAAATTCTGGATGCTCATGCAGGTGAAGGGGTCGTTGATCGGAGGGGGCTGCGGGTGCGATTCGGTCTTAAACGGGGCAAGAGCGGGTCACGAGCGGGTCATGAATTCCGCGGCCCGAAAGCGCGCCAGTCGGGACCGCATCCGAAACGTCGTCCAAGGCCAGTTCGTGCTGTTGCGCCCGTGCGCGTCGAGGAAATAACTCGAACAACCACTGTTCCAGATCGAGTCCTGGAGGGAGGCTTGCACCGCCTCGTTATAGGACGCATGTCGGGC
>RFVZ01000164.1 GCA_009922405.1 Betaproteobacteria bacterium | reverse complement strand
ATTCTCAAGAGCGATTTGCTGGTGATCAACAAAACCGATCTGGCGCCCTATGTGGGCGCATCGCTCGCCGTGATGGACACCGACGCCCGTCGAATGCGCGGCACGCGGCCCTTCGTATTTTCCAATTTGAAGGTGGGCGAAGGTCTGGACGCAATCGTTCAGCATATCGAGCACGAAGGGATGCTCGTACCATCCCACTAGTCCAATGAAACCGCCAGCGGCTCCGGGAACTGACGCAGACGATCCGAGTCAATCCCCACTGGTGCGACTCCTCGCACTGGCCGGGCCCCTTGGGCGCACGCGGCTGCGCGACATCTTGCAGGCCGTTGGTTTGGTCCCGGCGGGCCGGGTTACTGTGCAAGCAGACGCCTTAGCCACCATGGTCGAGGAGGGCCTCGCCAAGGGCTGGCTGATTCAGGTCGAGTTGCTAGGTGTCGGAGTCGCGCCGGCCTATGCGCGTCCAGCAATTCTCAGCGCTGTGCGGTCCGGGGATCTGGTTCGTTGGCGTGACGTGCTTTTGGAGCTTCATGGCATCGGCGTCTCACGAATTGTTGGGTCTGGGCTGGTCATGCCGATTTCGCGCCCTGGTGATGACGTACGAATCGCCAGACTCTTGTGGCTGGCGCCAGCCACACGGGGTGAGCGTCGATGGTTTGCACAGCGGGTTGAACACCGCGAGGGTCTGAGTTGGGCGCTCCTGGACGCGTTTTGCCGCCCCGTTTTCGATGCCGAAATGCTCGAATTATTGGCTCCACCCTGGCGTGCGATGGTCGTCGATGAATGGCTCGCGCGCTCGCTTTCGGTGCCTCGGCCCAGTGATCAGGAGGCGATTGAGTGGGCGGTCGCCCTGTGTGCTCAGGAAACGGCCAATCGCAAAGGTCCAGTTGCTCCAAATGAATGGATCGCGGCCAACGCGGCTCTATTCATGTCGAGTTTTGTCGATGGTCGCGGGTTTGCCGAAAATGGGGACATGTCGGACCAGAGTTCCGAAGCAGCTCGATTACGCTTGCGTTGGCGAACGGCCGACTATCTTTCCTGGCAAGGTCGAGTGGATCCGGCGCGGCGCCTGCTCGATGGCCACGATGATCCGATGACGCGCGGATTGCGCGGGCAGTTCGCTGTTCTGGCCGGGCATTTGGATCAGGCCGAAGCCGAATTTGAATCGGCGCGGCGTGATCTGCGCGAAGTCCTCGGTCGGCGCACGATGCTGTTGCCGTTTCCTCAGCAGTGGATCCATGCCGTCGGATTGCTTCTGAAAAACACCCCGACCGCCAATGAAGCGGCCCGCAAACTGTGCCGGGCCGAAGCGAAGGCCTCGGGCGCACCAGGCTGGTTTTGGTCGTCGCTGGAGGCTGTTGCCGAAGTTCGATTGGGTGATCGCGCCGCTGAAACCATTGTGATCGAACCCTCTCGCGAAGATGGGTTCGTCGCGCTCAATGATGCCTTGCGGGCCGCCTGGCTCCGACGCAAAGTGGTTCAACCCGCTGTATTGGATGCTTGGGCTACCCGCTTTGCGGCTGCGGGTTATCAGCGCATCGCGGATGAGTTTGCCGTCGCCCGCGCAATCTCCGAAGGTCAGGATCCTCCCAATACGGGGCCTACCCTGGCGGCAGCGTTTGCCAGCGAAACCCCTTGGCGCCGGGCCCTTGCAGCCATTGCCGGACTGGCTGTGGACGAGGCGAACGCGGGTTCGGCAGCGGTGAGCGAGACGCGTCTCATCTGGATGCTGGAAATTGCTCACGATCTGAATGATTCCGATGATCAGGAAGATTCCGAGTTTTCTGGAAATTCTGAATCATCGTATGAAATGGATGGTCCTACGTTGTACGGACGGGTCTCCGTTGCCCCGTTTGAGCAAAAGCGGGGTCAGCGGGGGTGGGGTAAGCCAAAGGCGCTCCCGTTGACGCGACTGGCGCGCTCGGATTCACTCACGGACGCAGACGCTCAGGTGGCTCGGCTCCTCAAGAAGCTCCCGGCCAATCGTTGGGCGCTAGATCCCCAAGCCGCGCTGGTGGCCTTGATCGGGCATCCGCATGTGTTTGATGTGTCCAGCCCAGAAACCCCTGTCGAACTGGTGTCGGGTCATCCCGAACTTCGAGTGGAACGCAGCGCTGACGGCGCCCGCTTGCGGTTGGGCGTGTCGGCTGAGTTACGGGACGCATTCAGACCTGTCCTCGTTCCTAATCCGTACACGGGGGAAATGCGCAATATCGCGCGACCACCGACTGCCGTCCTGATCTCAGAGACGCCGACCCGCGCCCGGGTGGTGCGTATCGCGTCAGCGCATCGGCGGATCGTTGAATTGGTTGGCGATGGGCTTGATCTGCCGGCGGCCGAAGGGGGCGAATTATTAGCCCGGGCGCTTCATGCAGCGGCGGCTCATTTTGAAGTTCAGGATGATGGTGCCACGACGCACGAGCGCGATGCTGACGGCACGCTCATCGCAGAACTTGCTCCTGCGGGCAACGGTGTTCGTCTGCGTCTTGCTGTCCGACCGCTGGGCGAAGAGGGACCTCGTGCATTTCCGGGCCGCGGGGGTGCCCGGTTATTGGCCGATGTGCATGGTGAACGACGTGCGGCCCGACGTGATCTCAAAACGGAGCGCGCCTTACTGGCTCGGCTACTTGACGCGGTACCACTTCTGGGCGGCGAGAGTCCGACGCTCGAATGGCGCCTCGATGATCCACAAGACGCCCTCGCGCTGATGGAGGGCTTGCAAAGCTTTCAGAGCGCTGGCGAGGCGCTGCGGATCGAGTGGCCTCCGGGCGCCAAGTTGCGGGTGTCGCGCGCGCATGGGACAGGCGACTTGCGTTTGCGATTTGGCAGCGCGGGCGATTGGTTGCAGATTGATGGTGGCCTCGCGCTTGACGATGGGCGCGTGATTGCCATGCGGGTTCTGCTGGAGGCCGCCAAGAACAAGGGCAGGTATTTACCCCTTGGCGAAGGTGAGTATCTTGCGATCACCAGCGAACTGCGCGAACGCATTGATGCGATCGCTGCGCTTGCCGGGCCGGGCGAGGTCGTGCGGGTTGATTCCATCGCAGCGCTTGCACTCGACGAGTTGGTACCGGAGGCGCAAATCGAACGCGATGCGGCCTGGCAGCAACGACTCGAGCGGATGCGCAGCACGCTCGATCTGGTGCCGGCCGTCCCATCGACGCTTTGCGCCGAGTTGCGCCCTTACCAGATTGACGGCTTTGTCTGGATGGCGCGGCTAGCCCATTGGGGCGCCGGCGCTTGTCTGGCCGATGACATGGGGCTCGGTAAAACCGTGCAGACCCTGGCGCTGCTGTTGCATCGGGCCGCAGGCGGTCCGGCACTGGTCATTGCACCCACTTCGGTGTGCGCGAACTGGGCCATCGAAGCCGCCCGATTTGCCCCGACCCTGCGCGTAACGCGGCTGCACGAAGAGGACGACCGGGCGGACGCGATCGCTCAGGCTGGCCCCAATGATTTGATCATTGCGAGCTACGGGCTACTGGCCTTGCATGATGATGAATTGGCAGCGCGCGAGTGGTCAACGCTCGTTCTCGACGAAGCGCAGGCCATTAAAAATTCCGATACGAGAAGGGCTCAGGCCGCATTGCGGATCAACGCCGCCATGCGCGTCGCGGTCACCGGCACGCCGGTGGAGAATCGGCTCGATGAGCTGTGGACACTGATGCACCTGCTGAACCCTGGCCTGCTCGGCCCACGTGATCGTTTCGCAGCGCGGTTCGCCGTGCCGATCGAGCGTGATCGGGATCCGCGTGCTGCGCAGCGTCTGCGCCGCCTCGTGCGTCCTTTTTTGCTGCGTCGAACCAAGTCCGAAGTGTTGAGTGACCTCCCCGAACGCACCGAGATCGCACTCCGGATTGAACCCTCAACCGATGAAGTGGCGTTCCATACCGCGCTGCGCGCTGAAGCACTTGAGGCGGTCAGCGAGATGGCCGGACGCGGGGGCGATGCGCGCTTTCATGTGCTCGCGCAGATCATGCGGCTGCGCCGCGCCGCGAGCGATCCAAGGCTGGCGGTGGCTGGTGCCGTGAGCGGGGCAAAGCTTGACGCGCTGATTGAACTCATCGACGAACTGATCGTCAACCGCCATAAAGCACTGGTATTCAGTCAGTTCACGGGTTTTTTGGACCTTGCCGAGGAACGCCTCAAAGCGCTCGGCGTTCGCTTTCATCGCCTCGACGGCTCAACTCCGGCCGCGGCAAGGGCAACCCGCGTGGCGGCGTTTCAGGCCGGAGAGGGTGATGTCTTTCTGATCAGTCTTAAAGCGGGTGGGTCTGGTTTGAATCTCACTGCGGCCGATTACGTCATTCTTTGCGACCCTTGGTGGAACCCCGCAGTAGAAGCCCAGGCGGCCGGGCGCGCACACCGTATTGGTCAGAATCGCCCGGTGACCGTTTACCGCCTGCTCACCGCGGGGACCATCGAGGAACGGATCATCGAGATGCACGAGACCAAGCGGGCAATTGCCGATGCCTTGCTGGCGCGCACTGAAGAGGGGGAGGGTGACGGTGGCGATGAGGACGGTCGCGATGGCGTGATCGCCGGTGCACTCGATGTCGACGAATTGATTGAATTGATGCGCTAATCTGCGACGCATCGAAAACCGACATAAACCGCGAAGAAGTGCGGTGGCTTGCTGGCCTGATGGCTGACATGCATCGGTGCAGAGCCGTACCACCAGGATCCGCCCCGCGTACGGCGCTCCGATCCCACGGCCTCGTCGACCCACTCCCAGACATTTCCGCCCATATCGAACAAACCGTTGACTCCCGCTTGAGTCTGCCCGGCTCTGACATGTCCGCCGCCCCTTAGCCTCGTCAGGGTTGGCGCTGGCGTCATGGCCCGCTGACCACAATCGGCCAGGCAGTGCGCGCCGGTGGGTTGATCTCCAGTCGGGTACGGGTAGGAACGGCCGCGCTCGAAGGGTGGCGTCGGCACCGGGCGACGCTCGGTGTGGCCGGCCTCTATCCACTGAGCATCGGTGGGGAGTCGCATGCCCCGCCACTGGCAGACTGATTGGGCTTCCGCGAAACTCAGATGAACCGCGGGTTCATCGGGCGAAGCCGGAATGCCGAACGGAGTACGCCAAGTCCAGTTGGGCCGTCGGGTCCAACCACCGTCGAACTCGAAACCACCGCCCTCGTGTTCAGCCTGTGAAACGAAGCCAGTGGCCTGCGCATAAGCCGCGACTTCACCGATTGTCACTTCGGTGCGATCGATTGCAAAACTTGTAATCTGTTGAGGCGGTGGCATCCGGCCACTGATCGGCGTCGCGATCGCTTGCGAAGCCCATAAAGTCCAAAGACTCAGGTGCGCAATTTGAAGGGCTCGGACCCATCGGTCCCATCGAGCCCATCGGGCGCGTACCGCTCCGTCAAGAAACATTCGCGTCCCCCACCTCCAACGCCTGCTCAACCAACGCCGCCGGCAGTTGCTTGGTCGGTTTCACCCCCAGCTCGCGCAACATCTCGGCCTGACGGATCACATTGCCCCGGTTGGTTGCGAGCTTGCTGCGCGCCGAGCTCCAGCTCTCATGCGCTTGCTGGATTCGCTCGCCGACCCGATCCAGATCCGCAACAAAGCCGGCCAGACGGTCGTACAGTTCAGCGCCGCGCCGCGCGATGTCCTGCGCGTTGCGATTCTGCGCTTCGGTGCGCCAGAGATGCGCCACGGTGCGCACCACGAACATCAGGGTTGAGGGGCTGACCAGCAGCACATTGCGGCTCCAAGCCTCGTTAAACAGGTCGCCGTCCTGGGTGATCGCGGTCATGAACGCGGGTTCAATGGGTACGAACATCAGGACGCAATCGAGCGACTGCAACCC
>RFVZ01000163.1 GCA_009922405.1 Betaproteobacteria bacterium | reverse complement strand
GCCACGGCGAAGCCCTCGTTCCGAGCCGCACTGAGTGAGGTCTGGGGCGAACCGCAGGCGCGGCGCTTCACGCTGTTCGTCTTTATGTCGATGCTTGCGTACAGCGCGCAAGATCTCATCCTCGAGCCTTTCGCCGGGTTGGTTTACGGGTTGACCCCCGGTCAGACCACGCAACTCTCGGGCGTTCAAAACTCGGGCGTCTTGCTGGGCATGGTGCTCGTCGCCTGTTTGGGGACAGCGGTCGGCGGGCCTCGATGGGGTTCCTTGCGCGGATGGACGATTGCGGGTTGTCTGCTGTCTGCGTGTGCCTTGCTGGCGCTTGCGTTCGGCGGTTGGGTGGGGCCCGATTGGCCGCTCAAACCGACAGTTTTTTCTCTTGGTTTTGCTAACGGCATGTTTGCAGTGGCAGCGATTGGATCAATGATGAGCCAGGCCAGTGATGGAACGCCCGCCCGCGAAGGGGTTCGCATGGGCCTTTGGGGGGCCGCGCAAGCAATTGCCTTCGGCGGTGGCGGTTTTCTGGGCACGGTGGCGGTCGACTTGACTCGTTGGCTAGTGGGCTCGCCGATCACCGCGTACGGCATCGTTTTTGTTGTGGAAGCTGCCTTGTTCTTGCTCTCAGTAGGGCTTGCACCCGCGCGAATTGTCCACGTCGACATCGAATCGAATTAACGCTTATGTCTTTGGTCTTTCCATTTACTGCGATTGTTGGTCAGGATGAAATGAAGCGGGCCCTGCTGCTCTGCGCAGTTGATCCGCGAATTGGTGGAGTGCTCGTGCTCGGTGACCGAGGGACGGGCAAATCAACCGCAGTACGCGCACTCGCCGCGTTGTTGCCACCCATGAGTGCAGTTGTGGGATGCCCATATGGCTGCGACCCCAAGACCTCGAACCCGTGCGAGCAATGCCGCGCTCAGCGTGCTGCTGGCAATACCCCGCTGAAGAGCGCCAAGGTCCCGGTCCCGGTGGTCGACTTGCCCCTTGGCGCGACAGAAGACCGTGTCGTCGGTGCGCTCGATTTGGAGCGGGCGCTCACCAAGGGCGAAAAGGCCTTTGAGCCAGGTTTATTGGGCCGGGCAAATCGTGGTTTTCTTTATATTGATGAAGTCAATCTGCTTGAAGATCACCTGGTCGACGTACTTCTGGATGTGGCCGCGTCGGGCGAAAATGTGGTCGAGCGCGAGGGGATCAGCGTGCGCCACCCCGCCCGGTTTGTTTTGATCGGGAGCGGCAATCCCGAAGAAGGCGAACTGCGCCCCCAACTACTCGACCGGTTCGGTTTGTCGGTCGAAGTTCGCACCCCCACTGAACTCAAGTCTCGGGTTGAGGTGGTTCGACGACGCGATGCGTTTGAGCGCGATCCCGCCGGTTATGTCGAGCAGTGGCGAAAGACCGATGCAAAAGTGCGGCGGCAAATTGATGCGGGTCGCAATCAGCTGGACTCCGTTCAGGTGCCCGATTCCGCGCTCGAACAAGGTGCCAGGCTTTGCATTGCGCTCGGCACCGACGGGCTCCGCGGCGAACTGACTTTGTTGCGCACAGCGCGCGCACTGGCCGCTTTCGAAGGCGCCAGTCAAGTGACGGATTCGCATCTGCAGCGTATCGCCGTCTCCGCATTACGCCATCGTCTTAGGCGCAATCCACTCGACGAATCGGGCTCCGATATTCGCGTCGAACGCGCGATGAGTGAGGTGTTTGCTTGATCGATCCCCGCTGGCAGCAGGCCCTTGGCGCCGCCGCGTTGTTCGCGGTCAACCCATCCGGATTGGGTGGTGTGGTGGTTCGTGCAGCACCCGGCCCGGTACGTGACGCGTGGCTCGAAGCCCTAACGGAACTGCTGGGGCCCGGAACCCCGATTCGACGGATTCCGCCGCAAGTCCCTGATTCCCGCTTGTTGGGTGGGTTGGATTTGACCGCAACGCTGCACGCTGGGCGCCCCGTCGCCGAGCGGGGATTGTTGGCCGAAGCGGATGGTGGCGTTGTGATTGTGCCGATGGCCGAGCGCATGGGTGCCGGCACCGCCGGTCGATTGGCCGCCGTACTCGATGCGGGTGAGGTCCGCGTGGAGCGCGAGGGGATTGCCTCCTGTTGGCCCGCGCGAATCGCGGTGATCGCGCTGGACGAAGGGCTTGAGACCGAAGACCGGCCGCCAATCGTGTTGATGGATCGACTCGCTCTATGGATTGACCTTGAGGGAATTTCTCCCCGTCATCTCGATCCAGGCCCCTGGGACGTGTCAGCGGTCGCCCAAGCGCGCGCATCACAAGCGAGCTTCGAGGCGCAAGCGTTTGATGCGGATGCTTCGGATGCCATCGAGGCCTTGTGTCGCGTTGCTGATGCGATTGGGGTCGATTCGCCGCGTCCAGTCATCGCTGCCGTGAGAGCAGCCCGCGTCGCCGCTGCGCTCGAAGGCCGATCGGAAGTGGCGGAGGACGATGTGGCTCTTGCGGCGCGGCTAATTTTGGGCCCCCGGGCGACACGAATACCACCGCCTGCTGAGTCGCCGCAATCTTCAGAATCATCCGAGCCTCAAGAAGCATCCCAATCTTCAGAGCCAACAGAGCCGCCAGAATCATCCGCGTCGGCAGAATCATCTGAGGCCGCTTCCCCGCCGTCACCCTCGGATCCAGGTCAACCCGACCTGAGTGATCCCGACCAGGCCCCTGATTCGATTGACGACGGTAAGCCGTTGGCTGAAGTGGTGCTTGAGGCGGTTTGCTCCGCACTGCCGCCGGGTCTCTTGGCGCAGGCCACCGATCCGCGAAAAACCCGAAGTGGGGCTTCTGCGCAGCAGCGCTCGGGTCGGGTTGGAGCCGTGCGGACCGATCCGCGTCGAGGGCGGCCCAATGGAACGGTTCGTGGGGACCCCCGCCGCGGTCCGCGTCTGGATCTGGTCGCGACCCTGCGTGCGGCTGTGCCATGGCAGCGAATGCGTCGGCGCGACGGCAGTCCCACGCGAGTCGAGGTTCGCACCGATGATTTCCGGGTCGTGCGGAGGGTGCAACGCGCTACGACGACCACGATTTTTGTGGTTGATGCGTCGGGTTCTTCGGCGCTTAATCGGCTGGCAGAGGCCAAGGGTGCCGTTGAACTGCTTCTCGCCGAGTGTTACGTGCGTCGCGATCGGGTCGCGCTGGTGGCTTTTCATGGCCAAAATGCGGAACTGGTGCTGCCGCCAACCCGTTCGCTGGTTCGTGCGCGGCGCTCATTGGCGGGGCTTCCCGGCGGCGGTGGGACTCCCCTGGCCGCTGGATTGGACGTGGGCGGGGCAGTCGCCGATACGGTTCGCCGTCAAGGTGATTCGCCGCTCCTGGTGGTATTGACGGATGGTCGGGCCAATATTGGCCGGGATCGTCAGCCGGGTCGCCCTCGCGCTGAAGCCGATGCGCTGCTCGCCGCTCAGCATTGGCGGGCGGAGGGGTATGCCGCCTTATTGGTCGACACCTCCCCGCGCAGTCATCCGGCAGCGCAGGCGCTGGCACTGGCCATGGGCGCGCGTTTTTTGCCGCTCCCTTATGCAGATTCTTCGGTGCTTTCGAGCGCGGTCAAGGCCAGCGTCTCTGGGAGTCTGGGGGCTGAGCGTCATCGTCATATCCATCCACAGGTGAGGGTATGAGCGACGCGCCCCAGTGGGACATTGACGGGATCGACTGGCCCAATCGCGAGCACAGCCGGTTCGTCGATGCCGATGGGTTGCGGTGGCATGTCCAACGGGCGGGTCGCGGACCGACGATTCTCTTGTTGCATGGCACTGGCTCTGCATCCCATTCGTGGCGCGGTTTGTTCCCCCTGCTGATGCCTCACTTTGATGTCATCGCGCCGGATTTGCCCGGACATGGCTTTACCCAGACACCCGCGTCGAATCGCCTGGCGGCCCAAATGTCGCCACACGGAATGGCGCAAGCCGTCAGCGCCTTGCTTGACACTCTGGGCGCTAAACCGACACTCGCCGTTGGCAATTCGGCGGGCGCAGTGGTGCTGATTCGGATGGTGACGGATCAGGGATTTGCCCCGCAAAGTATCTTCTGTATCAACGGGGCGTTGCTGCCCTTCGAGGGCATCCCGGGCGCGGTTTTTTTGCCCCTGGCTAAGTTTTTTTCGAGCACGTCGTTGACCTCCAGTCTCTTGTCGTGGCGCGCGTCGGATCGGCTTTCAGTCGAAGCGCTTATCCGCGGTACGGGCTCCGTTCCCGACGCTCGGGGGGTCACGCTGTATCAGCGACTTTTGCGTCGCCCGGCGCATATTGCGGCGACGTTAGCGATGATGGCGAACTGGAATCTTGACTCAATCGAGCGCGATCTCAGGCAAATCCACGTGCCGATGGTTCTTTTCGTTGGAATGGAAGATCGGGCGGTGCCCCCGGCTCAGGCCTATCGGGTTCAGAGCATGGCGCCTGGGGTTCAGATCATTGAGTGGGAAGGCTTAGGGCACCTGGCTCATGAGGAACAGCCCGAACGCGTGGCGGAGTCCATTCTTCAGCAGGCGCAGCAAGTTGGCGTGCTCCCGGTGGGTGCATTCATTTAGAGATCGGTACAAAAATATGAACCAATTGTCGAGCTATGGTTTGCCAGGAGACCTGGATGCTTGCCGGACCTTATTGCGCGGCGGTTCAAGGACCTTTTATGCAGCCTCACTGCTGTTGCCGGCACGGGTTCGAGACCCCGCGATTGCCTTGTATGCATTCTGTCGGGTTGCGGATGATGCAGTCGATCTGGCCTACGAAGACGGCCTGAGCACCTCGAGCGCCGCAGTTCGAGCACTCGCACGCCTGCATCTGCGACTCGATCGAGTTTATTCGGGTGACCCCCTGCCGCAGCCTGCGGACCGAGCCTTCGCTGATGTGGTCAAACGATTTGCAATTCCCAAAACGTTGCCGCTTGCATTGCTCGAAGGGTTTGAGTGGGACACCGTCGGCCGTCGCTACGCCACCATTGAAGATCTGCAGGCCTATGCAGTGCGGGTTGCCGGTACTGTGGGCGCCATGATGGCTTTGTTGATGGACGTGCGAACACCCGAGGCTCTCGCGCGGGCCTGTGATCTCGGAATCGGGATGCAGCTGACCAATATCGCGCGCGATGTCGGCGAGGATGCCCGCGCCGGGCGTATGTACTTGCCTTTGGAATGGTTGCAAGAAGAAGGAATTAATCCAGAAGGTTTTTTGAATGATCCAAGGTTCAACCCAGCCATCGCCCGCGTGATTGCGCGCTTGCTGGCGGCGGCCGATGAGGCCTATCAACGAGCGCGGGATGGGGTTGCCGCGTTGCCCGCGGATTGTCGACCCGGCATTGATGCGGCGGGGCGTCTCTATGCGGAAATTGGCCGTCAAGTCGAGCGTCAGCAACTCGATTCGGTCTCGTGCCGGGCGGTGGTTTCTGGGGGGCGCAAGCTTCGGGTCGCCTTTCCCGCTTTGACCGCCGTCCTTCGAACGGCTGGCGCAGGGCAGGCGCGGCCAGCGATCCAGGCCGCTCAATTTTTGATTAATGCCGTTGTGAACGAACCCATTGAGCCCCGGGTGCGTATCGATGAGCAGTCGGGTTTCCCGATCCTTGCACCGGTGCGAGGGGTCTGGCGCTGGCTGAGCGCTGTCGATGACCGTCTTGGGCGTATTCTAGAAATGCTCGATCGACTTGAACGCGAGGAGCGGGCCGGGGTACGCGGGATTAGTCGGGTCTAGTGGAATCGCTGAATCATGAATGACTGGACGATGGGGGTTGTCGAACTGGTGTTCTCCTTTGGGCTCGTTCTGGGGCTCATCGGGATCGACCTTTGGCGCACCCACCGCGCCGTGATGCAAGATCGCAGGACACCAAATGTGATGGCTACAAATGCAATCAGCACAACGCTTAACAC
>RFVZ01000162.1 GCA_009922405.1 Betaproteobacteria bacterium | reverse complement strand
ATATCGCTGTGGTCGACCTCAAACTCGAAAACGAAAGCGGATTGAATCTCATCCCAATCCTGAAAACGCTGAGCCCCGCTTTGCGCATCCTCATGCTGACCGGGTACGCCAGCATTGCGACGGCCGTTGAGGCAGTCAAACGGGGTGCCGAAAACTATCTGCCTAAACCCGCAGCTGCTGACGATGTCCTGCGAGTGATGGGCCTGGTCGGTGATGGGGATGGTCCTGAAATTCAGGAGCGACCGCTGAACCCCGATCGACTGAAGTGGGAACACATTCAGAGGGTCTTGGCCGAGCAAGAAAACAATATCTCGGCGACGGCCCGCGCACTCGGCATGCATCGACGCACGCTTCAGCGAATCCTCGCCAAACGCCCTGTGGCCGAGCGCGCATCCCCGGCCTGAGACAAGACTCAGACCGAGGCGATTGGGCGGCGGGGTACCCGGCGCCTCACTAAGACCTAAGTTCGCCCAGACCTGGGTTCTCCCAGACCTCGGTTCGCTTGGACCTTCAGTTCTTTAGAGCGCCTGCAGGCGGTCGTACTGTTCTTTAGTCCAGGTTGCGTCAGGGCCATTGTGTAGTTTGATCGTGGCATCCCGGAAGGGCTTGCGGTCAACCCGAACCACAGTCTTGCCGCGCTTTTCCATTTCGCCGACCATCTTCTTTTCGCTCTCAACGATTTCGCCAGTTGCCCTGGCTGAGGCCTCGCGCAGCACGGACTCAAAGATCTGCTTGTCGGCGTCGCTCAGCTTGCTCCAGAGATTGCCCGAGACGATCGTCAGCAAAGCGTCGGTGATGTGCCCCGTCAGAACGATTTGCTTCTGGACTTCATAAAACTTCTTGGCATCGATGGTTGGCAGGGGATTCTCCTGCGCATCGACCGTACCGTTCTGAAGTGCGAGATAGACCTCAGCAAACGCGATCGGGGTTGGATTGGCCCCCACTGCGCGCGGGAACATGGTGTAAAGCGGCGCATCAGGGACCCGGATCTTCAGTCCCTTCATATCGTCGGGCTTCGAAATCGGACGGTTTGAGGTGACATGGCGCTCGCCGTAGTAGGTCATGGCGACCACTTTGTGCATGGTTTTTTGGCGATAACCCTCACTCAATTCCTGAAATAGGGGGCTGGTCGCAAATTTCTTCCAGTGGTCGAAATCGCGGAACATATACGGTGCACCTCCGACCGCGATCGGGCCGTAGGAGCGGCCTGCAAACAACTGACCGGTGTAGATCAGATCGACCGTTCCGAGCGTGAGTCCTTGGTTGATATCGGTCTCTTTGCCAAGCTGTGATGCTGGGAATACATCAATGCTGTAACGATTGTTCGTTCGCTTTGCGATTTCACTCGCCGCCCAGATTGCGGACGTGTGATACGGCTCGCTGACCTCGTAGACGTGGGCGAACTTAAGTTTCGTTTCAGCGTGTGCAGCGCTGGTCAGGCCAAATGTTAGGCCACATGTCAGGCCCAGGGACAGGCCGCCGGCAATAACGGTCGCCGTGGCCTTGCGGAATAAAGCATGAATCATCACAGGGTCTCCTCTCAGGTCGGTTGGTATGGGTCTAATCGGTCAATCACATCGTCGCGCCGAGTATCCACGGCACGAATTCGTCGGATCCAAAGCCATGGGCTTCGCTCCGGCTGGGTGAGCCTGAAGCCACTTCGATGATGCGTTCGAAGATCTGTTCGCCGGCTTCTTGAACCGAGAGCGCGCCAGCCAGAATCTCACCACAATTGATGTCCATGTCGTCGCTCATGCGAGCGTAAAGGCGGCTGTTGGTCGCGAGTTTGATACTTGGGGCCGGCTTGCAGCCATAGACCGAGCCTCGGCCTGTGGTGAAACAAATCAGGTTGGCTCCGCCCGCGACTTGTCCGGTGGCAGAGACGGGGTCATATCCAGGGGTGTCCATGAAGACAAAACCTTGCGCTGTGACGGGTTCTGCATACTCATAAACACCCATCAAAGCAGTCGTTCCACCCTTGGCAACAGCGCCCAGAGACTTCTCGAGGATGGTGGTCAATCCGCCAGCTTTGTTACCAGGACTGGGGTTGTTATTCATTTCACCATTATTGCGCTCAGTATATTTTTCCCACCAATGAATACGCTCGACGAGCTTCTCGCCAATCGCGCGCGAGGCTGCCCGTCGTGTCAGTAGGTGTTCTGCCCCATAGATTTCGGGCGTTTCCGACAGAATGGCTGTGCCCCCTTGTTGCACCAACAGATCGACAGCCGCGCCGAGCGCTGGGTTGGCCGTGATGCCGGAGTAACCGTCGCTGCCGCCGCATTGCAGGCCAACGACCAGGTTGGACACTGGTACGGGCTCTCGCCTGGCCTGATTGGCGATCGGCAGCATTTCGCGCACGGCGGCTACAGCAGCCGCAACCGTCGCTGCGGTACCGCCGGTTTCCTGAATCGTCATCGCGCGCAGCATCATGCCGGCCGTTAGTCCTTCTGCGAAGAATAATGCGTCCATTTGATTCGACTCGCAGCCGAGCCCGATGACGACGACCCCTGCAAAGTTCGGGTGACGCGCATATCCCGCAATTGTCCGACGCAAGAGGTCGATCCCTTCGCCGGTCGAATCCATGCCGCAGCCGGAGTGATGGCCGAGCGGCACGATACCGTCGACGTGCGGGAATTCCTTCATCGCTTCAGGACCAAAGGCGGCGGCTACGTGCTTCGAAACGGTCGACGAGCAGTTGACGGTCGCGATCACGCCAATGAAATTTCGGGTCGCGATTCGACCGTCTGCACGTCGGATGCCCAGGAATGTTTTGGTCACGTCGGCCGCTTGAGTCGGTTCAAAACCAGCCCCAAAGGCATAGTCCCGATCAAAATCGCGCACCTCGAGGTTATGGGTGTGCACATGCTGGCCGCAGACGATTGGCGCGGTTGCAAACCCAATGATCTGAGCGTAGCGACGCACGGGTTCCCCTACGGCGATGTCACGGCTGGCGACTTTGTGTCCGGCCGCGATCGTTTCCTGGCATTGCAATCCTGTTCCGTCGCTTGCGGCGCCTTCGAGCAGGGTTTGTGCTGGCAATTCTCGGCACGCGATCACGACGTCATCGAGCGGGTTCAGGCGCAGAAATTTGGGCCCGAGCGCCTGGGCTGAAAAGTCCTGGGGGACAGAACGGGGTGGGGCGATCGTCGTTGACATGGGCGTAGTGGTCGCTGTGGTCATCGTTGTTGTCATGGTCGTTGGCAAGATCGGTGGGCTTAGAGAAACTTGCGTGGGAGCCAGAGACTGATTTCTGGGTAGTAGGTGACCAGCGCGAGGCTGAGCAACAAGGGGGCTAACCACGGCAGGATGGCCATGGTGGTTCGTTCGATGGAGAGTTTGGCCACCCGGGCCAGCACAAACAGAACGAGTCCCATGGGTGGATGCAACAGTCCGATCATGAGATTGAGAACCATCACGAGTCCAAAGTGAATGGGGTCGATCCCCAGGGTCTTAACAATCGGCAGCAAGATTGGGACGAGAATCGTGATCGCTGCAGTGGGCTCAAGGAAGCATCCCACAAAGAGCATGAGCAAATTGGCCAGTAGCAAAAAGGTCATGGGGTCATTGGTGAATGCAAGAACCCACGTAGCGATGGCCTCAGTCGTCTTGGTGGCGGTCAGCATCCAGCCGAAGATTGATGCGGCAGCCACAATGAGCAGGACGGTTGAACTGGTCTCGATGGTCTCCATCGTGATCCGGATGATCTGACGCATGGTTAAGGTTCGGTACCAGATGACGCCGAGGGCAAGCGCCCAGACACATGCGGCAATCGCGCCTTCCGTGGCTGTGAAGACGCCTGTGGTCATTCCGCCAATCAGAAGTACCGGCGTCAACATCGGGAGTACGGCATCAAATCGAAAGTACCAGTCCGCTAGGAACAGCAGAACCAGAGCGACCGCGAAAGTCAGTTGGAGATTGAGATCGAATTGGGCTAGTTGCCAGAGGGTGAGCGGGAAGCCGATCACGATCGCGAGCTCTAACAGCGCGCGGGCCATGCGCCGGCCATCGAATTTAACGTCTCCGCCCCAGCCTTTACGGTAGGCAAACCAGGCCACGGTAGCCATCATAAGGAGCGACATCACGATGCCCGGCAAGATCCCCGCAAGAAACAGGGCGCCAATCGACACATTGGCAAACATCGCGTAAATCACGAAGGGTAGTGAGGGCGGAATGATCGGCCCCAGAGTGGCCGATGCAGCGGTCACCCCGACGGCGAATTCAGCCGAGTACCCGTGATCGCGCATGGCTTTGATTTCGATCGTGCCGAGGCCCGCAGCGTCGGCGATCGCAGTGCCCGACATTCCGGAAAAAATAACGGAACCAACAATGTTCACGTGAGCTAGGCCACCGCGCATCCAGCCAACCAGACTGAGTGCAAAGTTATAGATCCGGTTGGTGATGCCGCCCACGTTCATCAGATTGCCGGCCAGAATGAAGAACGGGACGGCGAGTAGCGGGAAAGAATCGAGTCCGCCGACCATTCGGTGAATCACGACGAAGTCGGGAATGTTTCCGCTCAACATGGCGTAGAGCAGCGAGGCACCCGCCATCGCGATGGCCACGGGAATGCCGGCGCCCATCATCAGTAAAAAAACGACTTTGAACAGACCACTCGACATATCAGTGTGCTCCGTCTGCGTCAGCTAGTTCGGGTTGTTCCAGGACTCCCGCACCGCGCTTCCAGTCGCGCAACGCACTTTGGAGCGCACGCAGGGTCATCAGGGCAAAACCAATCAGCACGAACGCGTAAACCAGGCCCATGGGGAGGTCGACTACTGACATCCGTGAACTACCAATCCGGTCGATGAGTTTTCCAGTTAGAACAGTGCAATAACCGAGAAACAAAATTCGGACGACGTCAACGGCGACTGCCACGGCGCGCCCGACGCCTTTGGGCAGCCAGTGAAACAGAAAGTCAACGTGAACATGGTTGTTCTTGCGAACCCCAATCGCAGCCCCTACAAACACGGAAGCAATGAGCAAGTAGCGGGCGATTTCTTCGGTCCAACCCGCCGAATCATTGAGCGCGTAGCGGGTGAAGAACTGCAGGAAAACAATACCGGCCAAGCTCCAGAACAGCGCGAGTGCAAGCCACTCCTCGATCCGGTAGAGCCCCAGGTCGATCGCCTCTTCTGCGACCGTGAATGACGCAATCATGGTCTCTGCGTCGGCGGGGGCACGGGGCTTGTCCGTATCGTTCATTGAGTTGTCTCGGTTGATTGGCCGTGCCCCTGCCAGTTGCGTCCAAATCGCCGGGCGGCCTGATCGATGTGGCGACGCATAGCCTTGCGGGCTGCGACGGGGTTGCGGGCGGTGATGGCGTCTAAAACCGCATGGTGTTCGCGGCTCACGTCGAGCCAGATGACTGGCGATCCGAAATGGTGTTCCAGTCGGGCAAAAAGTGGGCGGGAACGCTCGGCCCACATCGTTTCAACCAAGAGCAGGAGGGCGCTGTTGTTGCTCGCCTGGGCAATCGCGACATGGAACTCTTGATCATGAGTGAGTGGCGACTGTGCGGCTGCCATCATTGCATCGAGACTCATTCGAATCGCTGCAATCTGTTCAGACGTTGCCGATCGGGCGGCGAGCGCAGCGCATTCGGATTCGACCAAACGCCGTGCGACGATTAGCTCAAACGGACTGGTCTCTTGATCAAGGGCAGTTTCGGGTCTGATCGATCGATAGCGCGGGTCGATCACATAGACCCCCGAGCCCATTCGAACTTCCACATAGCCCTCGACTTCGAGCGCGATCAATGCTTCGCGAACCGAGGGTCGGCTAACGCTCAACTGGCTGGCCAGATTGCGTTCCGGGGGTAGTCGGGTTCCATGTTGATAGTCCCCCCGGTCGATCAAACTCGCGATCTGGTCGGCGATCTGCCGATATAAGCGGCGGCTTTCGATGGGTTGAATGGGCAAGACGTACTCGGGTTTCCGTGGGGGCGAGAGGTCAGGTGGTCTGACCAATTCAGGATAAGATTTCACAGGGCTCCGGGGC
>RFVZ01000161.1 GCA_009922405.1 Betaproteobacteria bacterium | reverse complement strand
ATCAATGCGCGCGACTGGAAAGAAGTCATCTGGGCGATGACGACGCGGGTCGATCCGGTCCGCGACACCCTGATGGCGGAATCAACACCGATCGACTATCTGGATTTTGCGTCGCCAGTGTCTGGCCTCGGATCCAAAATGGGGATCGACGCCACTAACAAGTGGCCGGGAGAGACCCAACGCGAATGGGGCCGACCCATTGCGATGGACGCCACGGTCAAGGCCAAAATGGCGACTTTGCTCGACGCACTGGGGCTCGGAATTTAGAGCTGGCTGTGCACCCAGCGCAGCAACCGATCCTGAGCCTGTGTCGAAGCCTGCGCCCCAGGCCCATTCACCAGCATCACGACAGCCCATCTCCGACCGGACGCGGACTGCACATAACCGGCCATTGAGCGAACCTCATTGGCCGAGCCCGTTTTGATCCAGGCCTGGCCAGTGATCGGCTCACCCTGCAAACGTCGCTTCATCGTGCCATCGACCCCAGCCAATGGCAACGAATCGACAAAGACTGACCCCAGATTGGCATCGGCCGCCGCGTGGACCAAGAGGCGGGCAAGCGAATCAGCACTGATCCGTTCGTTGCGAGACAAACCCGAACCATTTTCAAGAATCAGGTCGGGCAACCCGACCCCACGACCAGTAAGCCAGTCAGCGATCGCCTGCGCCCCTTTCTGAGTCGTCCCGGGCACACCCGCCCGTTGCGCCCCGACCTGCAATAACAGTTGGCGCGTCATGACGTTATTGCTGAATTTATTCGCGTCCCGCACAACATCGGCCAGGTTGCGGGGTGAGACCCACTCCGCGAGTACCGGCCGCCCCTGGGCTGCTCCCGGCACTATTCGAGCAGCACCCGTCAGGGCTCCACCGGCAGCCTCCCAGAGCGCACCGAACAGCAGTCGGGCATAGCGAGCTGGCGATGGTCCGGCAATCCAGGTAGACGCCTCGCCACAACCGGACGCCATTCGGCCCTCCACGCGCAGGCTTGCGCCGTCGGACAGCCACCTTGCATCTAATTGCGGCGCTTCGCGACACGGCCCGGGCCGAACAATCACCCGCCCCGTCATGTCAACGCCGGTTAGCGGGGGATCGAGCGAAATTCGGGCAGAGTCGCCGCCAGCCCCGGCGGTCGCTGTGATACCCACTGCCCGAAAGTTGAGTAACGCTGCCGAAGGGCGCACCGCCCAGGGCTGAGTCGAATCGAATTCGCGCGCGTCCGACGCGGCCTCGGCTGGATCGTCCTGATACAGACCATCGTCAAGTACCAAATCACCATCGATCTGCCGGATCCCCGTTGCCCGCAACCGAGCAATCAATTCGGTCAGATCTTCAACCACCAGTTTGGGGTCGCCCCCGCCCCGCAGAATGAGATCACCGCGCAAGCGATCCCCAACGACTGGGCCACCGGCGTGAAATGTTGTCCGCCACCGATAGTCCACACCCAGCACGCCCAATGCAGCATAGGTGGTCACGAGTTTCATCGTTGAAGCGGGGTTGAAAGGTCGACCAGCCTGATATTCCAGCACCGGGCCCCGGCCATCCAGTGGACGAACCACCAAGCCCAGCCCGCCCATGGGGATCCCTGCTGCGCGCAGAGAGTCTGCGACTGGAGCGGGGATCGTTAAGGCGCGGGGCCCATCAACCGGGCCCCCAGCGGCCCCAGCGACCGGAGCGCCCGCTGCAACCGCACCCCAATGGAGTGACGCAATTAGCGAAGCGGTCAGAAATCTGACGAGGATTCCAAACGCAGACTTGATAACCATGCTGGTAACCCGTATATTAGCACTCGCTCCAGATGAGTGCTAACAACGCACTCCAACCTCGAACTCAGGTTCGACGTGGATTTGACTCGGTGTGATGCGCTCCAGGAGAAATCTGATGAAACTGCGTCCACTGAACGATCGCGTGATCGTTAAGCGCTTGGATCAAGAGCGCAAAACTTCCTCCGGCATCGTGATCCCCGACAACGCGGCCGAAAAACCCGATCAAGGTGAAGTCCTTGCAGTCGGTAACGGCAAATTCCTCGACGACGGCAGCGTCCGTGCTGTTGGCGTCAAAGTCGGCGAAAAGGTTCTGTTCGGCAAGTACGCCGGCCAGACCGTCAAAGTCGACGGCGAAGAGCTTCTCGTTCTTCGCGAGGAAGACATCATGGCTGTCGTCGAGTAACTCGCCCTCGAGTTGCGACAACCTATCTCTTCAATCTGAGAATCATTTCAGGAGTTTCCAGCAATGGCTGCAAAGCAAGTATTTTTTGGTGAAGATGCGCGTCACCGCATGGTCGAGGGCGTCAACATCCTCGCCAACGCCGTTAAAGTCACCCTTGGCCCAAAGGGCCGTAACGTGATCCTTGAGCGCTCGTTCGGCGCGCCCACCGTCACCAAAGACGGTGTTTCCGTCGCCAAAGAGATTGAACTCAAGGACAAGTTCATGAACATGGGCGCGCAAATGGTCAAGGAAGTCGCTTCCAAGACCAGCGACAACGCCGGTGACGGCACCACGACCGCTACGGTTCTGGCCCAGGCAATCGTTCGCGAAGGCATGAAATTTGTCGCTGCCGGAATGAACCCGATGGACCTCAAGCGCGGAATCGACCGTGCAGTTCATGCTCTGGTCGAAGAACTGAAGCACATCAGCAAGCCCTGCACGACTTCGAAAGAAATCGCGCAAGTGGGTGCCATCTCGGCCAATGCAGACCACGAAATCGGCCAACTGATCTCCGAAGCCATGGAGAAGGTCGGCAAGGAAGGCGTGATCACTGTTGAAGACGGCAAGTCGTTGAACAACGAACTCGACGTCGTCGAGGGGATGCAGTTTGACCGCGGCTACCTGTCGCCCTACTTCATCAACAACCCTGACAAGCAAATCGCGATCATGGACGATCCGTTCGTGCTGCTGCACGACAAAAAAGTCTCCAACATTCGCGAACTGCTGCCGGTGCTCGAGCAGGTGGCCAAAGCCGGTCGTCCGCTGCTGATCATCGCCGAAGAAGTCGAAGGTGAGGCACTGGCCACCCTCGTCGTCAACAACATCCGCGGCATCCTGAAGACCGTTGCGGTCAAAGCGCCTGGCTTCGGTGATCGCCGCAAAGCGATGCTCGAAGACATGGCCATCCTGACCGGCGGCACCGTGATCTCGGAAGAGACCGGGATGACGCTCGAAAAGGCGACTCTACAAGACCTCGGCCGCGCCAAGCGGATCGAAGTCGGCAAAGAGAACACGACGATCATCGACGGTGCTGGCGAAGCTAAAACCATCGAAGCACGAGTCAAGTCGATCCGTGCTCAGATCGAAGAAGCAACCTCGGACTATGACCGCGAGAAGCTCCAGGAGCGCGTGGCCAAGCTCGCCGGCGGCGTTGCAGTCATTCGTGTCGGTGCGGCGACTGAACTCGAAATGAAAGAGAAGAAAGCCCGTGTCGAAGACGCACTGCACGCAACCCGCGCAGCCGTCGAAGAAGGCATCGTGGCCGGCGGTGGCGTGGCTCTGCTGCGCGCCCGTTCGGCGATCCATGTGAAGGGTGACAACCCCGATCAGGAAGCTGGCATCAAGATCGTGCTCCGCGCGGTCGAAGAGCCGCTGCGCCAGATCGTCGCGAACGCCGGCGACGAGCCAAGCGTCGTGGTCAACGCTGTGCTGAAGGCAACCGGCAACACCGGATACAACGCTCAGACCGGCGAGTATGGCGACATGGTCGAAATGGGCGTGGTTGATCCGACCAAGGTCACCCGCACTGCCCTCCTGAACGCAGCTTCGGTCGCCAGCCTGATGCTGACGACGGACGCTATGGTTGCTGAACTGGTCGAAGACAAGCCAGCCGGCGGCGGCGGCATGGGCGGCGGCATGGGTGGTATGGGCGGCATGGGTGGCATGGGCGGCATGGACATGTGATGTCCTGAGTCCGTTAGTGCTCTAAGTCGTCTATTTGCACGACTGAATCCACCGGCTAGTCTATGCACTAGCCGGTGGATTTTTTTTGGGGACACTGTTTTGGAAACTTTGCGAGACACTGTGTCAGCGACCGTGACAGCCTCATCGGAGCCCGGATTCAGCCAGCGGCTCAATTTGGTCATGCGCGATCGGGATTCGTTACTCTGCGTTGGGCTCGACCCCGACCCCGCGCGGATGCCCCAACATTTGGCTGGCAAATCCGATGCGATCTTTACATTTTGTCGTGCCATCGTCGACGCGACCGCGGATCTGGTCTGTGCCTTCAAACCTCAGATCGCTTACTTCGCGGCCCAACGGGCGGAAGAACAGCTCGAAGCCCTGATTGCCCACATACACCAAGCACACCCCGGGGTCCCCGTGATTCTGGATGCCAAACGCGGCGATATCGGACCGACCGCAGTCCAGTATGCGCGCGAGGCCTTCGATCGCTATCAGGCCGATGCCGTGACCCTGAGTCCCTACATGGGACGAGACTCGATCGCCCCCTGGCTGGAATGGCCAGAGCGCGGAATCTTTTTGCTCTGTCGAACCTCAAACCCGGGCGGCTCAGATTTGCAGTCCCTGGTGGCTGAGGACCGTCCGCTGTTTGAACGAGTCGCCCAGTTGGCGTCAATACCCCTCAATCAGGGCGGCTGGGGCGCGCCGGGACGTATTGGTCTGGTGGTGGGCGCCACCTTCCCCGCCGAGATCGAACGTGTGCGCACCATCGTTGGTCTCGACATGCCGCTCCTGATCCCCGGGATCGGCGCCCAGGGGGGCGATCTCAAAGCCACGATTCGGGCGGCTGGGTCTAGGGCAAGCATCATCAACTCGTCGCGCGATATCCTGTACGCGAGTTCTGGGGAAGGCTTTGACGTGGCAGCCCGGGCGGCGGCAATCGCTTTGCGCTCATCGATCCGGAGCGCGGTCGGCAGTGACCGCCTTCCAATCGACCCGTGAATCCCGTTTTTCTGAGGTGAAGCCATGCCATCGATTCAATCAAGTCATCCAGTTCACGGCTCTGGAAGCGTTTTGCGGGCTCAATTCCGCAGTGGTGTCGCCAGCGGCCATACCTCGGGTCTCGCGCCCAACCTAGTTCAGGGCAATCTCGTCGTTCTGCCCGCCGAATACGCGCAGGACTTTCTGATTTTTTGCCAGCGCAACCCGAAACCCTGCCCGGTGCTCGGGGTCTCGGCACCTGGGGAAACCCAATTCCCACAGCTCGGCGACGGCATCGATATTCGTCATGATCTCGCGCAATATCGGGTCTGGAAACACGGTGAAATCGTCGAGGAACCCCAGGATATTTCTCATGTCTGGCGGGACGACCTGGTCAGCTTTGTCATCGGTTGCTCTTTCTCATTTGAGTCCGCCCTGATTGACGCGCAAATCCCCCTTCGCCACGTCGCGCAAGGCCGAAATGTCGCGATGTTCAAGACCAGTATTCAAACCCTCCCATCGGGGCCATTCAAGGGCCCGATGGTTGTCTCAATGCGCCCCCTGCGCGCCGCTGACGCAATCCGCGCCATCCAGATCACCTCCCGGTTTACGGCAGTTCATGGTGCCCCGGTGCATATTGGTGACCCGCGCTTGATCGGGATCGAGGACCTGAGCCGGCCCGACTACGGCGACGCGGTCGAGGTGATGTCCGACGAACTTCCGGTATTTTGGGCCTGTGGCGTGACCCCTCAAGCCGTCGTTCAGGCAGCTCGAATCCCGTTTTCAATCACTCATGCCCCCGGCGCGATGCTCGTCACCGACCTCAGCAATCAAATGCTGGCTAGTTTTTGAGGCGCGCGAACTGCTGTTCGAACTGTTATTCGAATTCCGGTCCGCGCAACCGCTCGAGAACGGTCCGGGCTTGGGCGTTGCGGACCGCAGCGATAACCTGGACATTGCCGCCATGGCGCGCATAGGTTGATCCGTCCTGACCCCGACCATCGACATGATTGGGGTTAGCCCCGAGTTCCAGCAGGGTTCGGACGGTTTCTGCCCGATCCGGACGTCGACTGGCCAAAAGAAGGGCGCTGCGCCCCATCGAGTCGATCGCATCTACTTCAAACCCCGAGCCCACAATGGCGCGCAA
>RFVZ01000017.1 GCA_009922405.1 Betaproteobacteria bacterium | reverse complement strand
TTGCCCGACTTTTCGGTCCTCTGTGTCAGCGGACCGGATGCGGTTGCTTTCCTGCACTCACAGGTCACCAATGATCTTGCCGTGCTCGCCGATCAGAGCGCTCAACTCAATGGCTACTGCACGCCCAAGGGGCGGTTGCTGGCGACCGCCATCACCTGGCGGCTAGCGGATTCGATTCGACTGCTCGTACCAAGTCCTGAGGCCATGAGCCTAGCGTCGCGCCTGCGAAAGTACGTCATGCGGGCGAAAGTCAGCATTGCGCTCGAGGAGCAAATTGCGGTGATCGGCATCGCACAGTCCGGCGGTGACGTATTAGCTGAATTAGGGATGCATTCTCCATCCCCGATGTGCGCGTCAGTCTCGGGCGATCGGGCCGCGGTAGGTTTAGAACCCGTTTTGGTCGAAGGGCGGAAATTGGCCCGTCAGCTTTTGCTGCTGCGGGGCACGGAGTTGCCTGAGGTCTGGAAAACCTTGGGGCAATTTCTATCGCCTGCCTCGACGTCGGATTGGAGATGGCTAGAAGTACTTTCTGGACAACCGAGGATTGTTGGTGGAGCAGTTGAGCAGTTTGTCCCCCAGATGATCAACCTTGAGCGGGTTGACGGAGTCAACTTCAAAAAAGGGTGCTACCCGGGACAGGAAGTCGTCGCACGCAGTCAGTACCTTAGCAAGCTCAAGCGCCGGATGTTTTTGGCAACAACACCCGGGGCTGAATGCTTGCCAGGCAGCGATGTGTTCGCGACGGGACAGACTGAGCCCGTGGGTAAGGTTGTTCTCGGGGCGCCAGTCCCTCAACACAACGGCCCACTCCCAAACACGACGCAGGTGGTTCTTTTTGAAGCCTCCCGCGAGATCGTTGATGAGAACCTTGATCAAGCTGGCTTGCACCTTGAGGGTCCGGGTGGTCGCGTGCTGTCCGGGCTCGCCCTCCCCTATGCGCTCTGAAGCCGAACAAGTGGGGCAACCGGCTCAACCTTTTCAACCGGTTCAACTGTTTCTCTGGTTCCTGGCGGCATCTGAGCATGACGAAGCCGTCCGGCGTGCATTGAAACTGGCATCGGAGCGATTGGTAGCCGAGTCACCGATGGCTTTATCGACCGCCCCAGTCCACTACCAGCGCATTCCAGCGATTGAGATCAACAACCCTGCCAGCGATCGTGTGAGTACCTGGATGGACGTACATCCGCCGATTCCGTATTCACAGTCCCCCGCCTATCTAGCGTTGGTAGAGCAAATCGCACGAGAAACGGGACTCACCAACTGGGTAAGGGGCGAATATCATGCCGAGTGGTTTTTATGTGCCTAATTGCTTTGGCTTGGCAGTCAAACGCGAATTGGCCACTCATCATCGCTGCGAATCGCGACGAGTTTTTTCAGCGTGAGACCCGCGCCGCTCGATGGTGGGCGAGTGATCCACGAATTCTCGGAGGTCAGGACCTCGAAGCAGGTGGCACCTGGATGGGTGTGACGCGGGATGGCCGCTTTGCCGCGTTGACAAATATCCGTCAACCTGGCGCAGAGCCGGCCCGACGCTCGCGGGGTGAACTCGTTGCGTCCTGGCTTGGTGGTCGGCGTGAAGGCACAGCAATGGCAGCGGCAGAAGTCGCGTTTAAGTGCGGAAAAGAATATGGCGGCTTTCACCTGCTGCTTGGCGTAGTCGCCGACCCCGATCTCCCAGACCGTTCGAGCGCCACCGGCTCCTCACTCGTTTGGACTTGCAACCGGGAAGGCGGCGAGCCACGCGCTCTCAGACCGGGAATCTGGGCATGGTCTAATGGAGGTCCCGGTCACGAGTGGCCAAAGACGCAACGATTGATATCGGCGCTTAGCGCTTCGGCTAACGGCTCAAACGTTGACGCGGAAACGCAGACTTGGCTGCTCGAAGCGCTTGCGGACACAACGCCGGCGCCAGACGAACGATTGCCCGAAACCGGAATTGGTCTCGAGCGCGAGCGCGCGCTCTCATCGCCATTCATTCCTGCTCAACGTCTGTCTTCGGGGGCTTTGTACGGCACCCGCGCATCCACGATCGTCCGCGTTGCGAAGAACCAATCCCTGCACTGGCTCGAGCGCAGTTTCGTCCCAGATGGGAGTTACATCGACCGGTCGGAAATGTTTCCGATTCAGTCGCTTGGAGCGCCTAGCTGACGAAAGAACTTAAAAGTCCCGCTGGATTTTGCTGCCAGTTGTTCATCGTCTCCAAACAATTCAGCTTCACAAAAGGCCATTGTTGCAGTCGTGTGAAGGCAAACACCACGGACTTCGATGAGACCCCTCGCGGGTCGCAAAAAACTCGTTTTCATCTCAATCGTTACGTTGCCGCCTGTTCCCAGATCAGTCCGCAGAGATCGCCCAGCGCTCGCCATCGCGACATCCAGAAGGGTCATGACGACCCCGCCATGGACGACACCCCAGGAGTTCAAGTGACGCAATTCAGTTTCAAGGCGAATTACAGAACGACCCGACTCGGCGGAAATCAGGTGGATTCCGAGGTCTTCGACAAAAGGAATCGAAATTGGAAAACCGTTCGCTGCACTCATAGTCGTACTTGTGATTTGTCAGGTGTCCGCCAACTGCAGATCCTTGAACTGTTCGCGGAGTCGGTTCTTCAGCATTTTTCCAGTCGCCCCCAAGGGAATTGACTCGACGAATTGCACATCGTCAGGAACCCACCAGCGCGGCACTTTGCCGTCAAAAAATTGCAGTAGCTCAACGCGCTCAAGCGCAATACCTGGCTTTGGCACCACCACTAATAGAGGACGCTCATCCCATTTCGGGTGCGGGATGCCGATCACCGCTGCCATCGCCACGCCAGGATGTGCGACCGCGAGATTCTCCAGGTCGACCGAACTGATCCATTCGCCACCGCTCTTGATCACGTCCTTGCTACGGTCGGTGATCTGAAGATAACCATCGGAGTCAATGGTTGCTACATCACCGGTTGGAAACCATCCCTCCCCTTGAGCGTCGAAAGTCAGAGGATTACCGCCAGCGGATTTGAAGTAGGACTCAATCACCCAAGGCCCCCGGGCCTGGAGATGGCCCTGAGATGAGCCATCCCAAGGCAAGTCCTCGCCGGCATCATTAACGACTCTGAGATCCACCCCGAAAAAAGCATGGCCTTGCTTTTCGAGCCGGCGTTGTTGAGCCTCGAGCGGTTCGGAGAGGTGTTTGTTTTGGAGGGCGCAGACGGATCCCAGCGGCGAAAGCTCGGTCATCCCCCAAGCATGAAGTACCTCGACACCATACCGCTCACGAAACGCCCGGATCATCGAGGGTGGGCAAGCCGAACCGCCAATGACGGTGCGTTTCAGACTGGTGAATCGCAGTTGGTGGCTCTCGAGGTGGTTCAGCAGCCCAAACCAGATGGTTGGCACGCCTCCCGAGAAGGTTACCTGCTCGGATTCAAAGAGCTCGTAAAGCGAGCGTCCATCAAGGTTTGGGCCAGGAAAAACAAGCTTGGCACCGACCAGCGCAGCAGCGTAGGGGATGCCCCAGGCGTTGACATGGAACATGGGCACCACCGGCAGAATGCAATCCCGCGCCGAAAACCCAAACGCATCCGGTAGGCAAGAGGCGTAAGCATGAAGAATCGTTGAACGATGGCTATAGAGAACCCCTTTAGGGTCACCCGTTGTTCCGGAGGTGTAGCAAAGTCCTGATGCCCGCTGTTCGTCAAACTGGGGCCAATTCCATTGATCCGAACCGGATTGAATGAGGTCCTCAAAGGCGATCAGGTTTGGAATGCCCGTGCTAATCCCGGCTTCATTCGGCAGCAGGGTTCGGTCGCACAACGCGATCCAGGTCTTGACCGAGGGACACCGAGTGGCGATCGAGCGAACGATGGGCAGGAAGGTGAGATCGAAGACGACGGCTACATTTTCGGCGTGACCAATCATCCACGCGATCTGATCGGGATGGAGGCGTGGATTGATCGTGTGCGTAATCGCGCCCATGCCCGAGACACCATAGTAGGTCTCGAGATGACGGTAGCCATTCCAGGCTAGCGTCCCGATTCGATCACCCTGCTCGATCCCGATCGACTCCAGGGCGCTCGCGAGTTGCCCCGCACGGACAGCACAGTCGGCCCAAGTGTAGCGATGAATATCGCCCTCGACCCGGCGGGAAACCACCTCAACGTGCCCGTGGTGCCGCGCGGCGTGCCGCAAGATCGAGGAAATCAGTAGCGGCATCTTCATCATTTGTCCAAGCATTGGTGTCCCCTAGCGATCAATTTAGTGTTTTCTGAGGCCCTATTCTCGCTTGCGATTAAACTGAACGCCATCACTGTTAGTCGTTCACCCACTGAGTATGCCGTCACACGACGCGGAGCGACCGAACCAGCCTTCACCGGCCGATATTGCGACCATAAGGAGCCCGGCACCTACCACTGCGTTTGTTGTGGATCCGATTTGTTCGTCTCCGACCACAAGTTCGACTCTCGCAGCGGTTGGCCGAGCTGGTGGAAGCCGCTCGAGACATCCCAGATTTCGGAGCGTGTCGATACTGCTCACGGAATGATCCGCACGGAGATCTTATGCGCTTCGTGTGACGCGCACCTCGGGCATGTCTTCCCGGACGGTCCCAAACCAACCGGGTTGCGCTATTGCGTTAATTCCGCCGCGCTAAGGTTTGAACCCGCAAACCCTGAGAAGACTCCATGAACTTTCTCGTGGATTTTCTGCCAATCGTCGTCTTTTACGTCACCTACAAGTTCGTCAACCTGTATTTCGCAACAGGAGTTGCGATCGCAATGACGGTTGTCATGCTCGCGTGGATGAAATTGACCGGGAGACGAATCGAGCCAATGCGCTGGGCATCGCTGGTCATCATCGTGGTTTTTGGGGGCGCAACTCTCCTTTTCCAAGATGAGACCTTTATTAAGTGGAAACCAACGGTGCTGTATGGGCTGTTCGTGATTTTGCTGGTTGGCGCCCGATTGCGCGGCAGTAATGCGCTGGCGGGCATGATGAGGAATCAACTGACACTGCCCGATGCAGTCTGGAACCGACTCAGTGCCATGTGGGTCGGGTTCTTTTGCCTGATGGCGGCGTTGAACCTGGTAATTGCCTACCGCTTTGACACAGAAACCTGGGTCAACTTCAAGCTTTTTGGGGCAACGGGCTTAACGGTCATTAACGTCCTGCTGCAAGCGGTTTACGTCAATCGCCACCTCCAACAGGGCACTATTGTTTCTGATGAACCTCCAATCCCTAAGGTCGCCGATGCGTCCAACCCTTGACGAAATTCGCGCACGTCTGCGCGCCGGGTTTCCCGATGCGACGGCCCTCGAAGTTCATGACGACAGTGCGGCCCATGCTGGACACGCCGGCTCGAAGGATGGCGCTGGGCACTTTAGAGTCCTGATTACCTCAAGTCGGTTTGAGAATCTGCGGCCGGTGGCACGACATCGGCTTGTGTATGATTGCGTCGCGGACTGGATGCCGCACCGAATTCACGCTCTGTCTCTGACTGCAACGACCGCTCCAATCGGGACTAACGACCCATCGGTGGGCCGTTGATGTCAAATCCTCCGCTCAATCTGGAACGTATCAATGCTCTCTTTGCTTACCGTTAAAGGCCGCGCTGTTGCTTCTCTCGTCGTCGCATCAGCCTTTGTCATTGGTGTTGGTATTTCGACTCCAACGTTGGCGCAAAATGCCGTGGTCGTTAACGGCAAGGCCATCCCCAAAGCCAAGCTCGATGAGTTTCTAAAGGCGCTGGCCGCCCAAGGCCGAGCGACTACCCCAGAACTGCGTGAGATGGTCCGCGAAGAATTAATCTCCCGCCAACTCTTTCTCGAAGAAGCAGAGCGTAAGGCACTCTTCAAAAATAGCGATATCAAGCAGCAGCTAGAGGCCTCCCGCGAAGATATCCTGATTCGCGCCCTAATCCGTGATCAGATTAAAAGCCATCCGGTCAAAGACGCCGACGTTCAGGCCGAGTACGACAAACTGTCCAAAGCCCAAAGCGGTGAAAAGGAATTCAAGGCGCGCCACATCCTTGTGGAAGCCGAAGACACCGCAAAGAAGCTCATTGCGGAGATCAAAGCCGGGGCGAAGTTTGAAGATCTGGCCAAACAGTCTAAAGATCCTGGCAGCGCAGCCAACGGTGGTGACCTTGACTGGAACCCGCCCGGAACCTTTGTGAAGGAATTTGGCGAAGCCATGAGCAAGTTGGAGAAAGGTCAGCTCACCGAGCAACCGGTCAAGACCCAGTTCGGATGGCACGTGATTCGAGTCGATGACATCCGGACCATGGCTCCGCCGCCACTCGATCAACTCAAACCACAGCTCCAGCAAGAACTCGAGCGCCGCAAGATTCAGCAACTCCAGAAAGATTTGCGTGCCAAGGCCAAAATCGAATAACGCGATCGCGCCGCGCTCGCTTTCCAAGTACCGATTCCCTTCGAACCCCTAGGAGTAAGCATGAGCGAGAAACCCCAGCCCGCAGATCAGACGTTTGAGGACGAGGTCCTGAGCTCGATTGAGGAAGAGCTTCCTGAGCTTGTAAAAATGGTGGTGGTCGGCATGGATCGTGATGGCGACGTCATCGTGCTTGGCTTTGACCGCAAAGACGAAGATGGACTCCTCGACGAAATCGGGGTTTTCCGCCTGCTCGGACAGGGAATTACGGGAATGTCTGACATCATTGAACAGGACGATGCGGAGCCAACCGAGGGCGAATAGTCTTTGTTTTGACGGGGTTAGCGCTCGATGATTCGGACGGAAGTCCCTGGCGCGACCTCGTCAAATAATTCGGCGAGATCCGTATTTTTCATCCGAACACACCCGATTGAGCCGGGTATTCCCATCGCGACCCGATCAGGGCTGCCATGGATGTAGATATAGCGGCGCATGGTGTCGACGGTGCCCCATCGATTGAATCCGGGTTCAGTCCCACTTAGCCAAAGAATCCGGGTCAATATCCAGTCCCGCTTCGGAAACGCCAGGTCAAGTTCGGGCGACCAAATCTCGCCAGTTGGGCGCCGCCCAACGAACACGGAATTGAGGGGCATTCCTGCACCGATTTTAGCGCGTACTTGATGTTCGCCGCGTGGAGTCTTAAAGCTCCCTATTAGTTCACCAGCCCCGTTCGCTGCCGTCGAAACGGACCAACGAGACAACAAACGACCCTCGTCGCAAAGATCAAGCTGCTGCCGAGCAAGATTGATCAGGATCGTCCTCATCAAGATTCGCCTTATAAATGCGGGATTTTTGTAGACGTCGAGCAGCAAAAAAATCTGCGAGAAGGTGGGCCGATTCAGGTGCCATGACGCCTGAAACAACCTTAGTGTGGTGATTGAGCTTTGGCTCGCCAAACAAATCAACGACGCTGCCGCACGCACCCGTCTTGGCATCAGAGGCGCCAAATACCAGCCGCTGAATTCGAGCGTGCTGAATCGCACCGGCGCACATGGCACAGGGCTCAAGCGTCACATAGATTTCGCATTCCGTGAGGCGGTAGTTGCCCAGATGTTTACCTGCGGCCCGAATCGCAGAGATTTCAGCGTGCGCGCTGGGGTCCTGGTTGCCAATGGGCGCATTGTGACCAACCCCGACCAATTCCCCACGTTTGACGATCACCGCACCGACTGGCACCTCACCTGCGCGCGCGGCTAGGTCAGCTTGTGCGAGTGCCAAACGCATCCAGTCCGGATCGGACTGGGCCGCATCGACTCTACTTTGCAAGCTTCGCCTTCTTCGAGTGTTTCTTGGAGTGATGTGCGGCAAGTGCGCCTTTCTTGAGGCCGGAATGTTTGGCCTTTGCCGAGTTCTTTTTCGCCGAATGATGAGCGGCATGATCTGCTGAACGGGAGGCGGAACGGCGAGACGTCTTGGCGACCTTTGTGGCCGGGGCCTCAGAAGCGGGCGAGGCGTTGGCCTGAACTGCACTCGAAGCGGCCGGTGCGGGAATCGGTGTTGGGATCGGTGCAGGCGTTGGCGTCGGAGCAACGAGGGGCGCCGGTGTTGGCGTTGGGGTGGATGATGGCTTGGTGGCGGCTGGAGTTTGGCTGAACGCTGATGCGCAAAGAACAGCCAAAAGTGCAGACAGCGAGATGGACTTCAACATGGGACCGCCAACTTCAAGAATTCAAAACCGCAGAGTACGCCCTTTTCAAACCGAGTTACCGCACGAAGGCGCCCGGTGGCGGTGGCGGTGGCATGCCGGGCGGTGGTGGTGGTGGCGGCAAGCCTGCTGGTGGTGGAAGCATGGGCCCATTGTTGGCCGGAACAACGAGCGTTGTGGTCCTTGTTTCGGTCGCCATCACGGGTTGATTCTGTGGAAGCGACCGAACAGCACCGACGACTGGCACGCGTTGTCCACGCCCATACATGCATTGAATGTACGCATGATCGTAACTGCGTTGGCTGCCGTAGACACCGGACCTCGCAGCGGCGGAGCCAGCCATCGTTCCGAACAGCAGCCCGGTTCCCGCTCCAACGCCGGCACCTTGATTACCGCCAATCGCCGCCCCTGCCACCGCGCCAATCACGGTGCCTAACGCAGCATTTCGCACAGCGTTATCATTGGCCGCCTGATTCGGGCCGGCGCCGCCGACCTGAGCACTGGCATAACGCCGGCATAGGTCGTCATCTACTCGAAACTCATCAAAGCTCTTTCCGGTGCCTGGCAACGCCAGTACGCTGGGACCCGAAGGCAAACTCGCGCAACCTGCCGCCAACAGAGCAGCCCCGACCACCGCGATCCATCTCAATTGAAGCTTCACGATCTTAGTATCCTGCAGAAAGAAAACGACTACTGATTTTCCACTTGCGGCGAAGTTCCTTGCGGAGAAACAAGCTGTGGTGGGACCGCTTGTGGTGCAAACACCTGAGGTGAAACAAGCTGCCAGGGACTGGCGCACTGCGCCACAGTCGGGTAGTACGCCTGAGAGTCGGAGCAGTAGAACCACCACTGCCCCGGGGGCCGGGCTGGAATCGCTGGGGGATTATTTTCGATATACACCGGCGGTGTGGGAGGCATCACAATCGCTGGCGGGTAGTAGCCTGGGTAGTAAGGGGGGTAGTAATAACTGGGCGGATAAAAGCCAGGCGCATATAGTGGGCCACCAAGGTAAATCCCGAAATGGGCCCTGCCGCCACCATGACGACCGTAGCGCTGCGCGAGTGCCGCGTCAGCGACCAACATGCTTGAGACCGCCAGGACCACACAGACGAAACTCTTCATGCGATTCACGATGGCACTCTCCATAAAGCAGATGCTTTCGAGTGTATCAACCGTATGACGGACCGGGCGGCGCAATTTGTTTCGAAAGGTAACTAGCCGCGGACTTCATTGACTCACGTCAGGCTGGCCAACCAAGCTTCCAGACCAGTCACAACGCCCCGCGCGAATCGTTCAAAGACGGGTTCCACCACGAAGCCAAGGTGCGGAGTCATCAGTAGGCGAGGCGTGTCGCGCAACGGGTCGTCAGCCGGCAGTGGTTCCTGATCAAATACGTCCAATGCGGCCATCCCGATGCTCCCCCTCCGCAGTGCATCGGCCAGGGCCGGCATGTCAACCAAGGCCGAGCGAGAGGTGTTGACCAGCAAACTGTCGGGCCGCATTTGTGCCAGTCGGTCGGCATTGATCAATTGCCGGGTTGACGCGGAGGGGACCAAATGAAGGCTCACCACCTTGGCGCGGGCCAGCAAGGTCTCAAGGGAAACCGAGTGCGCGCCATGGGCAGCGGCGCGCTCGGCGCTCATATTAGGACTCCAGGTCAGGATCTCCATGCCCAATGCTTTCCCAACTGAAGCCACCCGTCGACCAATTTCACCCAGGCCCACTAGGCCAAGTACCTCGCCATAAAGCACGCCTGGTAACGATTGTGGCCGGGGAAAACGCCAATGGCCCTCGTGCACCAACGTGCTGTATTCGGCAAGCTGGCGACTGGCTGCGAGAATAAGGGCCCAGGTGAGCTCGGTGGTACTTTCTTTGGAAGGCCCCCAATCGGTATGGCTGACAGGGATCCTGCGCTCGGCTAAAGCAGCGAGGTCGAGGGTGGCGTTGCGCGATCCTGTAAAAACAACGAAACGCAATTTTGGCAAACGCGCGATCGTTGCCGCGTCCAGCGGTGTGCGATCACGAACCAGAACCAAGGCGTCGGCCTGCTCGGCCGCGGCCAGCAGATCTGCACCCTCAAGGTGCTGATGATAAAAACGAATGTCAGCCACCGCCTCGATTGCATGCCAATTACCGAGTCGGTAGAGGGCCCGCTCGAGGTCGCCAAAAACTACAATTTGAGGTCGGCCCTCGAGGTTTTGCATGATCAGCGCGAGCTCGAAGACATGGGTGTCGCCAATCTCGTAAGGTCCCTCAAATCGGACGCATCGCCGATGACCCAGGCCGACTGGATCAGATCGTGAGTCTGCTGCGGACCGAGTACCGGGTCTGATAAGCCTTGGAATTTGGCGTCCAACTGCGCATCGGTCATCGGGTTCTGAAGCGAACCAATGGCATGCTCGACCCGAACGTGCACCTGTCTGCCGTCAACCAGTTTGGCAGTCAGTTCGACCGCCGATTCTTCGATCGTATCGTCCACTGTTGCATGCACTTTGCGACGCAGCGCCACCATGTCTGGTCGCGTCACCAGCTCATCTGAAAACTCTTCTTCGGTCGCCTGACCAAAAGTCAGGCCGGCAGCGCAACCGTGATAAACGCTGAATTTGGCTTGTAACCCGTCGACGGGTTCTTTCTTGCCGGTGAGTTCCAGCACCAGGGAGTGCACCTTGAGCTCCAGGGTGGCAATCTGCTCGGGTGCGATACCCTGCGCACGCAATTGCGCGCAGCCATCAATGCTCGGATGGATGACAATTCCACAAGCAAAGGGCTTAAAGGTATTCAGAACGATCTCAAACGTCTTCCCGAGACCCTCGGTGATTTCGGACCAATCGTTCTTGGTCGAAATGGTTTGCATCATCCCGCGCGGAGCCTCCAGGGCTCGTGGGCTCGCAGTAAAACCTTGTTGTGCTAGCAGTGCCGACATCAGTCCAGCTCGCGCAGCGCCGCCAGGATGAAACGGTTTTGTCATGCTGCCGAATTGCTCACGCACGCCGACCGGTTGTGACGCAGCGATCCCCAACGCCATTGCGGTCTGATCGACGTTTAAACCCAGCAATCGAGCACAGCCCGCCGCTGCACCGACCGTGCCAGTTGAGCCCGTAATGTGCCAGCCTCGATCGTAATGATCGGGGTACATGGCATTGCCAATGCGACATGAAACATCAATGCCAAGCACCAGGGCATCGATTAGGGAGCGGCCACTTGCGCCCTTGTATTCAGCCAACGCCAGCAAAGCGGACGCGACGGGACCGGCCGGGTGAATAATAGTTTTGAGGTGCGTGTCGTCAAAGTCGAAGGTGTGAGAGCTGATTCCATTGATTAACGCAGCGGAGGCCATATCCACCTTCTCCGACCGGCCCAGGATGCTTGCCTGGGGCGCTGGTTCAAGCATTTGAACCGCCGCCAGCGCGGCCTGAGCGGACTCGTGGTTTGCGGCACCGACCGCACAACCCAGCCAGTTCAGGAAGGTCCGGTGGGCTGCGTGGTCGACCTCGTCGGACCAGCCCCGAGATGGATAAGTCGCGACAAATTCTGCCAATAACCGCGTGATTGGAGGTGCATGGTGGTCTGCTGGGACCTGAGTGTTACGTGCCATAAAAACTCTTTCAGCCCTCTAGTTGGATATTTCGATCTTTAACGAGTTGGGTCCAGCGAGCGATATCCGCTTTGATGAATTTCCCAAAAGCCTCGGGCGTCATCGGACGCGGCTCGATCGCTTCGATGGCGAGCTTATCTGCCATATCCGGCGCCTGCAGGGTTAAAACAAGGGTGTCGCTCAGAGTCTTCACAACATCGGCAGGCAACCCAGCCGGTCCGACGACGCCGTACCACTGTTGGGCATCGAAGCCCCTGAAACCCGACTCTTCGAGGGTCGGAACTTCCTTAAGCAGCGGGTGACGGTTTTGCCCGGTAATGGCAAGTGGCCTAGCTCGTCCCGAGCGGATATGGGGCATGGCGGCCGCGAGCCCCGGGAACATTGCCTGAGTCTGACCACCGATGAGGTCGTTGAATGCAGGCGCAATCCCGCGGTAGGGTATGTGGACCATAAACGAGCCCACCTGTTGCTTGAACAACTCCATGGTCAGATGTGTCAGCGAGCCCTGGCCGGCAGATCCATAGCTAAGTCTGCCGGGGTTCTTTCGAACGTACTCCAGGAATTCCTTGAGTGTCCTCGCAGAAAGGTTCGAATTAATCACCAGAACGTTCGGCGTGCCGCCAATCATCCCAACCGGAGTGAAATCCTTGATTGGGTCATACGGAAGAACCCGGGTCGCTGGACTTGTCCCATGGGTGGCCACATAACCCTGCAGCAGGGTGTAGCCATCGGCGGGGGCTCGGATGGCTGCCTGACAGGCCAGGACTCCGCCGCCCCCGCCAATGTTGTCAACTACAAAGACCTGTTTCAGCGCCCGGCCCCAACGTTCCGTCACCGTACGACCTACCAGGTCACTTCCACCGCCAACCGCGACCGGAACAATGTACCGAAGCGTTTTGGTTGGAAACCCAGGCTCTGCAAGTGCGCGCTGGACCGGCAAGGCAACCGCGGCGGCTGCCTGCAAAAGATTTCTACGCTTCATCTGATGAGACCCAAATTTATTCCCACTCGATCGTCGCCGGCGGCTTTCCGCAGATGTCATAAACCACCCGGTTAATGCCCCGCACTTCATTGATAATCCGGTTCGACACTCGGCCCAACAAGGCATGAGGCAGGTGCGCCCAATGGGCGGTCATAAAATCCGTGGTCTGAACCGCCCGCAGGGCGACCACCCACTGGTAGGTACGGCCGTCGCCCATGACACCGACCGATCTCACCGGCAAAAACACTGCAAATGCCTGGCTTGTGAGGTCATACCAACTCTGTTCAACCTGAGCCGCCTCACAGAGTCCGGCGAAGTGATCTTGGTCCGTCGCCTTGGTATTTTTCAGTTCCTCGAGAAAGATAGCGTCGGCCCGTCGCAACAGATCGGCGAATTCAGCCTGAACTGGACCGAGAATCCGCACGCCCAAACCTGGCCCGGGGAATGGGTGACGGTGGATCATTGAAGCCGGCAGTCCTAGTGCAAGACCGAGCGCGCGAACCTCGTCCTTGAAAAGATCCCGCAGGGGCTCCAGTAATTTTAGATTGAGCGTTTCGGGCAATCCACCTACGTTGTGGTGACTCTTGATTTTTGCAGCATTCTTATTCTTGCCACCGGCCGATTCGATGACGTCGGGGTAAATGGTGCCCTGCGCCAACCACTTGGCACTGACCGGTAGGCGATTTGCCTCGGTCTGGAAAACCTCGACAAACTCTGCTCCGATGATTCGACGCTTCTGCTCGGGGTCCGAAACATCTCTTAGCTTGCTCAAAAAATTCTCAGAGGCGTCGACGTGGACGACCTTAACGCCAAGATGTTCGGCGAATATCGACATTACCTGGGCGCCCTCGCCCATCCGAAGCAAGCCGTGATCAACGAAAACGCAGGTGAGCTGGTCACCGATTGCCCGATGAATCAGGACAGCGGCCACAGACGAATCAACGCCGCCCGATAAACCTAAGATGACGTGCTCATCACCCACCTGACGACGGATCAAGTCGACGGCCTCGTCAATGTGCGACGCCATCTGCCAGTCCCCTGCGCAGCCGCATATCTCGCGTACAAAACGCGTGAGAATGGCCGCTCCCTGGCGTGTATGGGTCACTTCAGGGTGGAATTGCACGCCATAGAAGTTCCGTGTCTCATCAGCCATCCCAGCGATCGGGCAAGAAGCAGTCGACGCCATCAGCCGAAAGCCCTCTGGCAACGCGATGACCTTGTCACCGTGGCTCATCCAGACATCGAGCAGGCCGTGCCCTGCTTCGTTGGTCCGATCCTGGAATCCCTCAAGAAGTCGGGTATGCCCGCGAGCGCGCACTTCGGCTGAACCAAATTCCCGGGTTGGACTGCTTTCTACGCGTCCCCCCAGTTGAGTGGCCATTAACTGCATGCCGTAGCAGATCCCGAGTACTGGTACGCCAAGCTTGAATACGGTTTCTGAGACCGTTAAGGACGCGGAATCGGTCGTCGACGCAGGGCTACCCGAAAGGACGACGCCCTGTGCGCCGAACCCCCGAAGGAAGGCTTCGGAAACGTCGTGAGGGTGAATCTCGCAATAAACCTGCCCCTCGCGGACCCGTCGCGCAATCAGCTGAGTGACTTGCGACCCAAAATCAAGAATCAATATCCGTTGGTGCGCCACGCAAGATTTCTCCAGTCGAATCAGTCGGCCCGATAGTTCGGTGCTTCTTTGGTGATCTGAACGTCATGTACGTGGCTCTCACGAATGCCCGCCGCGGTAATTTCGACAAATTGGCTTTGGGTCCGCATTTCGTCGATACCGGCACATCCGCAATAGCCCATCGAGGCCCGGAGGCCGCCGCAGAGCTGAAACAAGATTGCAGCCAGTCCGCCTTTGTAGGGCACGCGCCCTTCGATCCCCTCTGGAACCAGCTTATCGACTCCCGTCGAAGCATCTTGAAAATAGCGATCGGCCGCGCCCTGTTGCATCGCACCGATTGAACCCATTCCGCGGTAGCTTTTGTAGGAACGCCCCTGATACAGAATGACCTCACCGGGGGCTTCTTCGGTACCGGCGAACATCGAGCCCATCATGACCGAGGAGGCGCCTGCGGCGATCGCTTTTGCAACGTCGCCGGAGTATCGAATACCGCCATCGGCAACCGCAGGAATGCCGAGTGATTCAAGCGCGCTGGCCACCTCGGCGATTGCCGTAATTTGAGGAACGCCGACCCCGGCGACCACCCTTGTGGTGCAAATTGAACCGGGGCCGATCCCGACCTTGACGGCGTCTGCTCCAGCTTCAGCAAGTGCCATCGCTGCAGCAGCCGTGGCGATATTGCCGGCAATGATGTCGACCTGTGGATAGGCTGATTTCATCTGGCGGACTTGTTCGAGTACGCCGAGGGTATGTCCGTGGGCCGTATCTACAACGATGACATCTACGCCCGCCGCAACCAGACGAGCCACCCGCTCAGATGAATCCCCACCGACCCCAACTGCGGCACCGACCCGCAATTTGCCGGCGGAGTCCTTGCAAGCGTGAGGGTGTTCCGTCGCCTTTAAGATATCTTTGACGGTAATCAGACCCTTCAGGTGAAACTCCTCATCGACAACCAGTACACGCTCCAACCGATGACGGTGCATGAGCGTCTGTGCCTGATCGAGGCCTGTTCCTTCAGGGACAGTAACCAGTCGGGCCCGAGGCGTCATGATGTCGCGCACAGGGATATCGAGCCGTTGTTCAAACCTTAGATCGCGGTTCGTCACGATGCCAACGACACGTCCTTCATCGATCACGGGTAGGCCCGAAATGCGGTAATGCTGGGTTAATGCGACCACATCGCGAACCGACATTGTTGGCGGGACCGTAATTGGGTCCGAGACAATCCCTGATTCAAAGCGTTTGACCCGCGCCACCTCGTTGGCCTGGGCCTCGGGTGAGAGATTCTTGTGAACGATCCCGATACCGCCTTCCTGTGCCATTGCAATGGCCAACCGCGCTTCGGTCACGGTGTCCATCGCAGCAGAAACGAGCGGGATATTTAGCGCGATGTTGCGCGTGAGTCGTGTCCGCAACGAGGTTTCGCGGGGCAAAATTTCGGAATAGGCGGGGATCAGCAAGACGTCATCGAACGTCAATGCGCGGGTGACAACCCGCAATCCGCTGGAGGACCCCGACCGTGTGGGCCCTGTCGATGGCACGGCGCGTTCGCGCATCGCAGCCTCCTCTGACAAAACGCAATTATACCGATGGCTCTCGACGGAGGGGGCCGCGAGCGTCCGGTCTCCAGCGACTGCGGGGAGCCGCAGCACGCTTATCGTCCACCCGATCTCGCCGGTCTTCCTTAGGCTGGGCAATGAGCGGTCGCAACAATTCAACGCGATCGCCCTCCTCGAGCATGCGTTCCGCGGTCACCCGTTGGTTCCAGACCGCGAGCGCCCAAGGCGGCGAGGAATCCGCCCCCGAAATTGGCATCAGCCATCGCGGATCTTTCCGCGCAGCCAACTTCAAGGCGTCGAGGACACTGGACCCCAGGGGGAGCTTCAGTGTCAGCAACTGTGCGCTGCCATCTGTCGCCAAAACTAGCTCGACCGTTAAAAGATCGGGCGCTTTAATCGATTCCATACAACTCGTCGGCGCGGCGAACAAAGGCGTCGACAAAACTCTTGGCAATCGGGTCAAACACGCTGCCCACAACCTTTTCCAGCAGGCTATTCGAGAATCGATAGTCCAACTGAAAATCCACGCGACAGGCGCTCTCGCTCAAAGGAGTGAAGGTCCATTCACCGGTCAGCATCGCAAACGGCCCGTCCACAAGGCGCATCCCGATTCGCTGGCCTTCAATGTGATCGTTGCGGGTCGTGAACGACTGCCGTAAGCCCTTAAACGCGATCGTTAAAGTTGCAGTCATACCCTCAGGGCTTGACTCGCACACACGCGCTTCTCCGCACCAAGGCAAGAAGCCTGGATACGAGGTCACGTCAGCGACAAGATCAAACATTTGCCGGGCCGTGTGGGGCAACAACACGCTACGGGTAACGACAGCCATATACTGAAGGATTGTAAGCGGCAAATACGACGCAACATGTCGATCATCGAAAACCGCAAGGCCAATCACGACTACTTTATCGAGGAACGCCACGAGGCGGGCCTGGTCCTCGAGGGTTGGGAAGTGAAAGCGATCCGCGCCGGTCGGGCCCAGATCCAGGAAGCTTATGTGATCATTCGAGATGGCGAACTCTGGCTGCTCGGGGCCCACATTTCGCCTTTGCTCGCTGCGTCGACCCATATTCGTCCTGATCCGGTCCGGACCCGCAAGCTGCTCATGCGCGGCGCCGAGATCAGCAAGCTGATCGGCAAAGTCGTTCGCGCCGGCTACACGCTGGTTCCGCTAGACATGCACTACTTAAAGGGCCGTATCAAGCTGGCGGTCGGCCTGGCCAAGGGCAAAAAGCAACACGATAAACGCGCGTCCGAAAAAGATCGCGAATGGCAGCGCGATCGGGCACGACTGATGAAGACCCGGGCCTAACCCAGCGTTTAACCCAGCGTTTAACCCATTGTTTAACCCAGTGTTTCACCCAGTTTCGAGATCTTGTTTTTCGCATTACGATGCGGGCGAGTATTCACCTCTTAGGAGCATTTTATGTCTCGGACCCTGAAGCCTTCTCACATCGCACAATCGATTGCGGTGAGTGCTGTCTTTGCAACCGCCACCGGGTTTGTTAACGCCCAGACGGTGATCAAAATTGGTCACGTCGCGCCACTGACCGGTAATCAAGCCCATCTTGGAAAAGATAATGAAAACGGTGCGCGGCTCGCCATCGAAGATCTGAATGAGAAGAAGATCAAGATTGGCGGGCAGGAGGTCAAATTTGAACTTCTGCCTGAGGACGACGGGGCAGATCCAAAACAAGGCACCGCAGTCGCACAGAAGCTGGTCGATGCGAAGGTGGCGGGCGTCATCGGGCATCTGAATTCCGGTACAACGATCCCCGCTTCCAAGATTTATTTCGAGGCTGGGATCCCCCAAATTTCGCCCTCAGCCACGAATCCAAAATACACGATGCAGGGCTACAAGACCGCATTCAGGGTGGTTGCAAACGATGGTCAACTGGGTGGAACGCTCGGTCGGTATGCCGTTAAAGATCTCAAGGGCAAAGCGATTGCAATCATTGATGACCGAACGGCCTACGGCCAGGGGGTTGCCGATGAATTCGAGAAGGCGGTTAAGGCCGCAGGGGGCAAACTTTCCGGACGAGAATTCACCAACGACAAAGCGACCGACTTTGCAGCCATCCTGACCAAGTTGAAGGGAAGCAAGCCGGACGTCGTATTTTTTGGCGGGATGGACGCCGTCGCGGGACCGATGCTGCGCCAGATGAAGCAACTCGGCATCAAGGCCAAGTTCTTGGGTGGCGATGGCATTTGTACTGCCGAACTCGCCAAACTCGCTGGCGACGCGATGGGCGATGAGCAGGTGGTTTGCGCCGAAGCAGGCGGTGTGACGGCCAAGCAAGAAAAGG
>RFVZ01000160.1 GCA_009922405.1 Betaproteobacteria bacterium | reverse complement strand
CCGTCGCGGATATCCCAGCCAAAGCTATCGGAGCGCGCCAGAAAGAAAATCTTTTTCTTCCCGAGAGTTTTGACCGCCGAGGTTCCGGCCATGTATCCGACAGTCCAGGGGCTATAGGCGGTCGCGAAGGTCGACTCAGCAAGCTTGCCCTTCTGGAAGGCTTCTTTGGACATCACGCAGACCGGGAAGTACGGTAGAGGCTCTTTGCTCACCATCGCGTTGATCGCATAAGCCAGCGGCGCAAACGTCTGACCGCCAAGACCCTTGACCCCCTCCTCGACCATATAGCGGTAGCGCCGAACGCCGACATCTTGCTTGGCCTCATCGTCCTGCACAACACCTTCAAGCAGGGTCTTACCGGCGGGCATATTGAGGCCGCCGCGCTTATTGACAACGTCGATCGCCAGGAGAGCTCCGTCTCGCTGGGTCTCAGCAACCGCGGCAAAGGTGCCCGTCAGGGGCAGGAGAATCCCGATCTTGACCTTAGCCGGATCGGACGCATAACTAGAGGTCGCACTCGCGACCAGTAGCGTTGCAATCGCAAGCAGTTTCTTCATGGTTCACTCTCCTCTGGGATATCAATACGAAATCTAGAATACTTCAGGGAAAAACGATCATCGCTCTGCGCTCCGGTCAAGTCGGAGTCGCATCCCCACCCTCGACAATCACATTCTCGACAATCCCTGCGCCGCCGCGTCGGAACGCCGCCGCAGCCACATATTCGGGAGACTGGAAACAGGCCACACCCGCTTCCAGCGTCTGGAACTCGATCACGATAAATCGATGAAAATCCTCAGGTCCTTCCATGATCTGGAAACGACCACCGCGCGCGAGAACACGACCGCCATGCGACGCGATGATGGCGGGCACTAGGTCGGTATAGCGCTTGTATTGAACCGGATCATCAATTCGGGCTCGGGCAACCCAATAGGCCGCCATCTCAACGAGCCTCTGAAACGGGCACTACTGCCTCGGTGTCGGTGTTCATGCCAAGGTCTGTCCATTGCGGTACTCGACCGATCCGGGCTGCTTCATGCCAGGCGAAGTTCAACTCAACCTTGATGCCGTTGATGGGCTCACGCATAAACAACTGATAGAGATTTGAATTATGCGCTTTGCGCTCACTAAACTCGACACCGTTACGGGTCAGGCGGTCGATGAACTCCTCGATGCCATCGCAGTTCAGACACAGATGGTCGATTCGACCCGAACCGGGTGCACCCGCCGCTGAATAGTCGATTTCGGCCAGATCGCTCGGTGTCTTCAGGTACGTGTCCTGGTGCGCCGAATGCCGGGCCTTGCCGATATGAATGACATCCTGTTCACCGATGTAAAGCCAATGCACCGGGAATCCAAATTCTGGGTGCGGACCCTCGCGAAACCCCAAGTTGTCGCAGAACCAGTCACGGGTCCCATCGGGATCGTGCGTCAGGATCAAAAGATGTTCGAGAAACCGCAAACCCATTCAAAACCTCCGAAGCCGCAGCGGGTAAACAAAGGACGCGCCCAAAGCCCGAGGCTTATCGCGCGTGCTCGGACGAAACCGCGCGGGTCTCCCCAGTTTCGATCAGAGTTCGGGTAGCGCTCGTCGAGGCGTAGATCCACAGAATCTTCATCGGCTCCGTGTCCGATCGATTGCGAAATCGATGCGCCACGTTCGGTGGAATCCAGGTCGTGTCGAAGGGCTTGAGTTCATGCACTTGCCCGTCGATATCCAGATAGGCATGACCACTGAGCAACATCACGCTTTCTTCACAGTTATGGCTGTGAAATGGGATCGCTGTACCCGGGGCGAATTCAGTAATCCCGTTGATAAACCCGCTGGCGCCCACAGCGGGCGAAACCAGAGGAGTCGTGCGAGCGCCACCGCCACGATCATGGCTTTTTAGTTCATCGGGCTTCAACACAACAGGCGAATGAGCGAGCACGGACATCAGGCACGATCCAGCAAGATGGTTAGGAATAACGGGGTCTTGACTACGCCCAGAAGGTTGTTCTCATTCGTCGGATTTCACAACAGGGTTTTCCCGAGGCTGCCCGTTTTGAAGCTTTAAAATCTAACGCGCAATCAATCACCGGCTATTAAAGCGAGCCCAATTCTTCGATCGCTGGCGGAGCAATGCTTAGGCTCGCCGCGAGTGCACCGAGATCAGACACCACCGCATCCGGCAAAGGAATTCCGTGAATCCGATACTGGTCACGCCGCGCGTGGCTCTGTTCTCCGGGCAGCCAGATCCGTTCAACCCCTGGGAGTCGCTCAGCCTGGCGCAAGTCGCGCACGAGAACGTCAACCGCATCCTTAAATTGAGCGGGATCGCCGAACGCGGCCAAATCGATCATCAAAATCGCCTGCCCCGTGTTGGTGACGCTGACAAAATCAGCATTGAAATCCACCACCTCGCGGCCCATGGCGGCGCCGCCGAGCGTGCCAGCCAGGAGCCCGACCATCAGCGCAAGCCCATAGCCCTTGTGTCCACCGATGGGCAACAAAAACCCCTCATCGGCACGTTTCGGATCAATCAGTGGGTTTCCCTGACGATCGATCATCCACCCCTCGGGCATCATTTCGCCGCGCTTGGCCTTGGCTTTGACCTTTCCATAAGCGGCGACGGTCGTCGCCATGTCGAGCACCACTGGGGGTTCGGTCCCGGCTGGTATCGCGGCCGCGATCGGATTGGTTGACAGCAACATTTCGGCGCCTCCCCAGGGTGGCAAATGATTGGCATTGCCGACCGCAAAGTAGAGTCCGATCATCTCCTCATCAAGCGCGCGCCGGGCGTACAGCGAGGCCGGACCCGCGTGGTTGCTAAAGCGGGTGCTGACCCATGCGACCCCAGATTCACGCGCCTTGGAAATTGCGAGATCAACCGCCTGCGAGACAACAACATGGCCCATGCCATTATCGCCATCAATGACGGCCATGGCCGCCCGCTCTTGAACCACCCGAATCTGTGGTGTTCGATTGATGCCGCCAGCCTGGATCCGCCTCGCATAGGCCGGCAATCGAATGACGCCGTGGCCATCGGATCCTTGTAAATCGGCCTCGGTCATTAGGCGGCCAATCAACCGAGCATCATCCGCTGGAAAACCCAGGCCCTCAAATGCTGAAACGATAAAGTGCTCGAGATGACTGGCTGAAATATTAGGCATGGCACAACGTCAAAAATGCATGATGGCCACCGTGCGTGCGGGACACTGCGTGGCAAGAGGCCGGATGGGGAATCATGACACCCAAGGATCGATCAGGGCTACACCGGTTCCTTGGTAATCGGCGACGTTTCGGGTAACAACCGACATTCCGTTCACAATCGCAGTCGCCGAGAAAATGACGGCAAAACATGATTTTGCATCCACATTCTGAGAATTGCGGCCTGCCGAGATCATTTAAGTTCGAGCGAAAGAATGAAGTCTGTAATTCATTTGCGCTACGGTTGCCCCATGAAAACTGCCTCGATCCCAGCCATTCGGGTTGAATCCGCATTGCGTGCAGAACTCGAACGGTCTCTGCGTTAAGGCGAAACCTTGTCGGAATTTGTCGAACAGTTGGTGCGTGCCGCCGTCCAGCGTCGAATTGACCAGGGCGAATTCATCGCGCGTGGCATTGCCTCACTCGATCACGCCCGCGACGCCAACGAAACCATCGACGCTGATATCGTTATCGGGCGTCTTCAGAGCAAACTCGACAGCGCCCGAACAAGGTAGGCCCAAAGCCGCTAGGGATTCGCGGGTGACCTGTCACGTTCAGTTCACCCGAACAGCGCAGGAAGACCTCGAACGGCTATTCGGGTGCATCATTAAGAGGGAGCTGGCAAGTGCAACTAGCGACCTCGACATCGCTGACCACGCGCTTGAGGCATTTCGTGCCGGGATCCTGACGCTTCAGACCCCTCCATATACCTGCCTAAAGGCCAGCAACAGCCCGTTTCGGCGTGAACCTGTGATCCCATTTGGATCAAGCAGCTATGTAGCACCGTTCGAGATTGCAAGCGCGCACGAAGTCGTAATCGCCGCGGTTCGACACCAGAGCGAAGATGACTACCACTGAAGGAGAAGACCTGTGGTCGAACTTATCCCTGTTTCTCCCGGCAAGATGCTGCAGGAAGAATTCCTCAAGCCGCTGAGTCTGACCGCCTATCGGCTCGCCAAAGACATCGGTGTGCCGCTGACCCGCATCTACGACATCGTGGCCGGCAAGCGCGCCATCACCGCCGAGACAGACCTGCTGCTTTGCAGATACTTCGGGTTGAGGGATGGTTGGTGGCTCGCGCTTCAGTCACACCACGACACCCATGTCGCCCGTGAGAGTTTGGGCAAGCGCCTGAACGAAATTCGTCGCTGCGCGCTCCTTGCGCAGATCACGACAGACTAAAACCGGCGACCCCAAGGGTTCGTTCAGGTCACGATCTCCGGTAGGGGCCTAGGTGTGTGTCACCTGAAGGACCAACCCGGCCACGCCACCCACCGTATGCAGGCCAGGGGTTTTCAACTGTTCGACTTCCTTGACCGAGATTGGCCGAGACGGCGCGAGAAGACCTGAGATGGGTTTTTAAAAAAAATCCATTGTTTTCAGCGGGTTATTTTTATTTTGGGCGAAAAAAAAGACCGGCTGAGGCGGTCTTTTATCACTCTATGGCGTCCCGTAGGGGATTCGAACCCCTGTACCGACCGTGAAAGGGTCGTGTCCTAGGCCTCTAGACGAACGGGACGAGGCAAAACAAATCTGGTCGCGAGACTGGTTCAACAAGCTGCCGTACTTGGTGGAGATAAGCGGGATCGAACCGCTGACCTCTTGCATGCCATGCAAGCGCTCTCCCAGCTGAGCTATACCCCCGTCTGCGGCAGCACCGAAGAGTGCGAGACTGTACACAAGGTTTGCAATTGGGGCAACCTGTCAGTGGCTTCAACGCCCCCGTAGGCCCTCCCCATGCTATGTTCGAACGTTTTTCGGAGGCGCCCGCAATGACCCAACCTATCGCCCGCCGGATTGACGGCATCCGGCTCGCCCAAGCCATCCGCGCTGAAGTCGCGCAACGCGCTGCAACGCTCACAGCGTCTGGCCACCAACCAGGATTGGCGGTTCTTCTAGTTGGCAACGTCGCCGCCTCTGCGGTTTACGTGCGCAACAAGGTCAAAGCGTGCGAAGAGGCCGGCATCCGGTCAATCCTCGAGCGCTTGCCAGAAGACATCACTCAGGCTGATCTGTTACAACGCGTCGAGGCTCTTAATCAGGCACCCGATGTCCATGGCATTTTGGTGCAATTGCCCCTGCCACCCCACATCGACGCCCACACGGTGATCGAATCCATCGCCGCAGCGAAGGACGTTGATGGCTTTCATGTCGCCAATGCGGGCGCGCTAATGACCGGACGCCCTGGCCTGCGCCCTTGCACGCCCTCTGGCGTGATGGCAATGCTCGAACATGAAACGATTCCACTTCGCGGCGCCGAAGCAGTTGTCATTGGCGCCAGCAACATCGTCGGCAAACCGATGGCACTCCTTCTTCAGGCGGCCGGCGCCACAGTGACCATCTGCAATAGCAAAACCCGCGATCTGTCGGCCCAGACTCGCCGCGCCGACGTTCTGGTCGTTGCCGCTGGCAAGCCCAAAATGATCCACGGCGACATGGTCAAACCCGGAGCCGTTGTCATTGACGTAGGTATTCATCGACAAACCGATGGCACCCTATGCGGCGACGTCGATTATGAAAGCGTCTCGCGCGTCGCGTCGGCTATTTCACCCGTTCCGGGCGGGGTCGGTCCAATGACCATCGCCATGCTCTTAATGAACACCATTGAAGCCAGCGAACAACAAATCAAACACGAAAACCGACATGCTTGATAACGGGATTAACCTCGACTTGAACGCCCTGCTCGATTTCACCGGTCTGCCCCAATTTGACCGGTTCCAACCGGAGCTCGTTGGCCCCGCCATTGAGCAATTGCTCCAGGACGCCCGGGCGGCCGTCGAGCGCGCGCAAAACGACCCCGCGGAACCGCGCTGGGAAACGTTGGTCGCGCCCCTCGAAACCGCCACCGAGCGTCTTGCCCGCGCTTGGAACATGGTCGGCCATCTCAACCACGTCGATGATTCACC
>RFVZ01000159.1 GCA_009922405.1 Betaproteobacteria bacterium | reverse complement strand
TTCGGACAAGAACTTGTACGATCTGCCCCCCGAAGAGGACGCGAAGATCCCGACCGTATGTCATTCGCTTGATCAGGCGCTTGAATATCTCGACAAAGACCGCGAGTTCCTGACCCGCGGTGGTGTTTTCACGAACGAAATGATCGACGCCTACCTGGCGCTCAAACATGAGGAAGTCACGCGCTTCCGCATGACGACGCACCCGGTCGAGTTCGATATGTACTACTCGCTCTGATGAAATCGCGTCCGGACCGGGCCCCCCACGCGCGGGTGCTTGGTCCGGCGTTGCGATCGGGCGCCCTCTGGGCGCCTCTGATACTGACGGTTCTGGCGATCGGTTTCTCCTCGATTGCCACTGCCCAAGTCTTTCGGTGTGAATCCGAAAACGGTGTTCCGGAATACACCAACACGCCGCGCGCGAAATGTCGCCGCCTCGATCTCGCGCCGCTGACCACAATTCCCGCGCCGCCCTCGAGGTCATCTCCGAACTCACCCTCTTCGACTCCATCCTCTTCCGCGACTGCTCCAGCCTCAACGGCACGAAACGCTTCGCAGCGCCCGGGTGGTTCAGGGGATGCCGCCCTGCGGGTCGACCCCACCACCCAGAAGGCTCGCGATACCGATCGACGTCGCATCCTGCAAGATGAACTCGCCAAGGAGCAGGCCCGCCTGGATTCGCTACAGCCCGAAATCGTCGCTGCGGAAGCCGCGTTAGCCAAAGGCGGCGCGGGCAAAGCTCCAGATCGACTGACTCGGCTACGCGAAGAACAGACGCGAACCGAAGGCAATTTGAAAGCGCTGAACCGCGAAATTTCGTTACTTAAAGACTAAGAGACCAAGGAAACCCAGCATGCGAAATGCCAGTCCATTGCAATCGGCACCGATGATGGCCGAATGGGCTGGGCTTGAGCTCGTCCCCAGCGGGGTGGTGATCCTTGACGAGCGCGGCCGGACGCGCTTTTTGAATCCGATGGCAGAACAGCTGTTGGGCGTTTCGGTGCGGGCGGTGGTTGGTCAGATGTTTTCGAGGCTCTTCTTGGATGGTTCTGCGATCGAAGCCTTGCTTGCCGATCAATTAGCGGGCCGACTAGGCATCAAGCATCTTGATCTGCGCCTGGAACGGATTGGGCGCGACTCCGAGGACCGCCCCGTTCTGGGGCGAGACATGCGCGAAGGCTTGCAATTCGAATCGATTGCAGTCGCACTCGATGCGAGCTTTGCACCATTTAGGGGCGTCTTGCTGGAACTACGCGAAATTGATCAACGCTTGCGCGTCGATCGGGAAGAGCGGTTGTTGCAATCGACGCAGGTCAGCCGAGAACTGGTGCGCAATTTGGCACATGAAATCAAAAACCCGCTAGGCGGTATTCGCGGCGCGGCGCAGCTTCTTGAGGCAGAACTCCCCAACGCGGATCTGCGGGAATACACTGGCGTCATCATCAAGGAGGCCGATCGGTTGCAAACCCTCGTCGATCGACTGCTCGCGCCCCACCGCGTGCCGCGCATCGTCGATGACGTCAATATTCACGAAGTTTGTGAACGGGTGCGATCGGTGGTCCTGGCCGAATTCCCGGTCGAGCTCGAGATTCGGCGCGATTACGACGCAAGCCTTCCGGAGTTTAGGGGCGATAAAGAACAACTGATTCAGGCGTTGCTCAACCTTGTGCGTAATGCAGCCCAAGCGATGAGCGGCGGTGGAACCATCCTCTTGCGCACGCGGGTTGCGCGTCAGGTCACCATTGCGCGCCAGCGATTCCGATTGGCACTGGACTTGCATGTAATCGATGAGGGTCCGGGAGTGCCAGAATCGATCCGTGACCGGATCTTTTTACCGCTCGTCTCGGGCCGCGATGGGGGTAGTGGCTTGGGCCTTCCGTTGGCGCAAACGTTCGTTCAGCAACATCTCGGTACGATCGAATGCGACAGCCGACCCGGCCGGACCGACTTTCGGGTCCGGTTGCCATTGCCCTGCTCGGATTAGCTGAGATCAAGTTAACGCGCGTCGCCTTCGTGTGGGCAGGCGCATAGGCAAGGACGGAGACTATGGACGCAGTGTGGGTTGTCGACGATGACCAATCCATTCGCTGGGTGCTCGAACGGGCACTTAGCAAAGAAGGATATGCGGTCAAAGCCTACAGCGACGCGCGTGAGGCCTTGTCTGCATTTGACCTGGCGGTCGCACCGGGGGGCAGTCCCCCGCAAGCGATTATTTCAGACGTCAGGATGCCGGGGCAGAGTGGCGTTCAGATGCTCGCGCGGATGAAAGCTCGCAGGCCCGCGCTACCCGTCATCATCATGACTGCATTCACGGACCTCGATACCGCGGTACAGGCCTTTCAGAGCGGCGCCTTTGAGTACCTGCCGAAACCCTTTGATCTGTCGCAGGCGATCGACCTGATTCGCCGCGCTGTCGCGGAGGGCAAACGCGAGGCGGCGGTCGAGGAAATTCTCACCGAAGCGCCCGACATGCTGGGACAGGCGCCCGCCATGCAGGAAGTTTTTCGGGCGATCGGGCGCTTGTCGCAATCGAGCGTGACCGTGTTGGTGACAGGCGAATCCGGCACGGGAAAGGAGCTGGTCGCGCGCGCCCTGCATCGTCATAGCCCCCGCGCGAACAAACCCTTCGTGGCGCTCAATACGGCCGCTATCCCGCGCGACCTCCTCGAGAGCGAGCTGTTCGGTCACGAGCGCGGTGCCTTCACCGGCGCCCAGGCGATGCGTCGTGGGCGCTTTGAACAGGCCGAGGGTGGCACGCTGTTTCTCGACGAAATCGGCGACATGCCCCCGGAACTTCAAACTCGATTGTTGCGGGTATTGTCAGACGGACACTTCTATCGGGTCGGCGGGCATTCACCGCTGCGCGCTGATGTGCGAGTGATCGCAGCGACGCATCAGGCCCTCGAAGCCCGCGTACGGCAGGGCTTGTTTCGCGAAGATTTATTTCATCGCTTAAATGTCATCCGTTTGCGCCTGCCCGCTCTGCGTGAACGGCCCGAAGATGTGCCCTTGTTGGCCCGACATTTCTTGAGCACTAGCTCGCGAAGTCTGGGGACGGATCCTAAGCGGCTCACGGATGCCGCGGTGAATTTGCTGGCGCGTTTTCGCTGGCCAGGAAATGTTCGTCAGCTCGAAAATGTCTGCCACTGGCTCAATGTCATGGCGCCAGCGCAAACCGTTGACGTGGGCGATTTGCCACCCGAGATTCGGGAATTGCTCAGCGATGAAGTGCTGGACCGAGAGCCTATCGTTACTCAGGTCAACGGATTCCATGACGAAGGGATTCGGGCAGTCGAGAATTTCGGAGAATCGACCGCTGGGGTGTTAGTCCTGGGGGCGGCTTCCCATGAAGGTTCCGCTCATGAAATAGCGACTCATGAAATTCGAGATTTCGATGGAATTCATGCCGAGTTAAGCGCTGATGGTCGCCCCAAGAATGAACTTGGCAGGCATCCAGTGGTGTTTTCGGACGTTGCCGTTGCCGTTGGTGCAGGTGCTGGTGCTGTTGCTGTTGCTGTTGCTGGTGCTGGTGCTGGTGCAGGCTCGGGTGCGGTGATGGCGCCGGGCCGATGGGGCATTCAGCTCGAGAGAGAGCTCGATTCATTATTAAACGCGCAATGCTCAGAAGGCGATCCGCCTCAACATAGCGATTTGATGGATCGTCTGGTTCGAGAGTTTGAGACGACGCTGTTGACGACGGCCTTGCGGCATACCCGGGGCCGAAGGATCGAGGCGGCGCAGCGGTTGGGGATTGGGCGCAATACGATTACGCGGAAGATCAAGGAATTGGGGATCGGGGAGTAGCTGGGCCGCGGTAAGGGGCGGGCGCAGGAATAGGTACAGGGTCTGGGGAAGGGGCGCGGGGCCCACTTTTCACTCCTCGTGCATAGCCCTCACGTCATGAAAAGTGGCCCTCGCTCCCCTTCGCAATCCGCGTTGAGTAACGCCCCTCCTTAGCTCGGACGTCCATTCTGTTTTGGGTTCCCGCCGTCGGCATTGGCCGTCTGAACCGGATGTTGCATTCGGCCGGTCGGAGGAGACTCTGTTTTCGGGACGTGAGGGCTATGCCCGAGGAGCGAAAACAGAGTCTCCTCCGGCCAGGCGCGGACGTGACCCGTCAACCGTGCCAAGTCTCAATGACTCTCAATCTCAACGGTCACCGGCGCATGATCCGACGGCTGCTCACGCTTGCGCGCCTCACGATCAATGATGCAACTGCGCGCCCGCTCAGCTAATAATCGGCTCAGCAGAATCAGATCGATCCGTAACCCAGCGTTTCGTCGGAAGGCGCCCTGACGATAGTCCCACCAGCTATAACTTTTGGGGGGTGGATCAAAGGATCGGAAGGCGTCCACCAATCCCCCGTCCAGAAGCGCAGCAAGCCAACCACGCTCGGCGTCGGTGCAATGAATTTGCCCACGCCAGGCCTCGGGGTCATGCACATCAAGATCATCGCGGGTAATGTTGAAGTCACCCACGAGTGCCAAGTCTGGATACTGCTTCCTCTCCTGGTCCAGCCATTGCGAGAGCGCCTCGAGCCACGCTAATTTGTAGACAAACTTGTCACTATCGGGAGCCTGGCCGTTCGGGAAGTAGCCGTTCACCACGCGGACGCCCTTGAAGGTGGCACTGATCAGTCGCTTTTGTTCGTCCGGAAAAAGGGGGTTGCCGATCACGACATCCGTGGCTTCCCCGACTGTTTCGATTCGGCTGAGAATCGCGACGCCGTTGTATGTTTTTTGCCCCGAGTAGATCGCCGCATAGCCAGCGTCGAGGAGGGCTTGGGTGGGAAAGCGGTCGTCAGTCAGCTTCGTTTCCTGAAGACACAGCACGTCGACAGAATGCGCGGCCAGCCAGTCGAGAACATGGGGTAGCCGCACGTTCAGGGAGTTCACATTCCAGGTGGTGATCTTTAAAGGCATCTTAAGCAATCAATTTTTTGGGAGCAGGGTGTGGAGTCAGTAGACATTCTGCACTGCCGTGTCATCCCAGGAAAATTTGTAAATCCCCAACGCGATGGCCATCTCATTTTCTTGCGGCGAGTGAGCGAAACTGGCATTCTAGTCACCATGACTAGAAAATCACCGAGCTCTGAACCGCTTGTTGCCCATCCAATGAGCAGTCGATGGCGCCTCCAGGACGCCAAAGCTCGATTCAGTGAGGTGGTTCGCATGGCGCATCGCGACGGGCCACAAGTCGTTACTTTGCATGGACGAGATGCGGTCGTGGTGATCGATGTTGCTGAATTCAATCGCCTTAAGGGCGCGCGCAACGGCGGTTTGTTGATCGAAGCCCTGCAGGCGTCACCGTATCCCGAGATCGAAATCGAGTCGCGACGTTTTGAGATGCCAGTCCGCGACGTTGATTTGTGATCGGCTGGCTTCTCGATACCAACGTGATCTCGGAGTTGCGTCGACCGCGCCCCGATTCACGTGTGCGACGCTTCATCGAAGGTCAGCGGCTCGAGGATTTGTTTATCAGCGCCGTTACGTTCGCTGAAATTCGTTACGGTATTGAAACCGCAACTGATCCGATACGCCGCGCTGAGCTCGATGCCTGGCTTCTTTACCGAGTTCGACCCATGTTCGATCAGCGGGTACTCGAAGTTTCCGAGGATGTCATGTTCAAGTGGCGACTTTTGGTTGAAGGAGGCCGCAAGATTGGTCACACGTTTTCGCAGCCCGACCTGATCATTGCGGCAACCGCCCTTCAACATGGGCTGACGGTGGTTACCCGGGATACAGGTGACTACAGGCTGGCGCGAGTACCGCTGTTTAATCCTTGGCTCGACGAATCGGCATAGGAATAATCAAAGTGTATTGACCAGGTGGCCGCCATCGACCGGGATCACTGTGCCCGTCATGTAGGACGACGCTTTGGATGCCAGCAATAGCAGCGGGCCGTCGAGTTCGTGCAGCTGGCCGACGCGTAGTTGGGGAATTCTCGAGATGAGTTCTTGTCCCATAGGCGATCGCAACATCTCGCGATTGATATCCGTTTCGAAATAACCTGGCGCGATCGCGTTGACCCGAATGCCATCCTTAGCCCACTCGAGCGCAAGGGCCTTGGTGAGTTGAACGACGGCCGCTTTGGTGGCCGCATAGGCAGCAACCTGGTTGCG
>RFVZ01000158.1 GCA_009922405.1 Betaproteobacteria bacterium | reverse complement strand
AGCGCGTCTTGTTCGCCGTGCAGACGGGGTGCGGCATTCAGGAGGGCGAGCGTATAGGGGTGGCTCGGGTGGTCAAACAGGGCCTGCGCGCTGCCCTGCTCCATGATCCGGCCTCCGTACATCACCATGACCTCGTCGCACAATCCGGCAACCAGTCCCAGGTCATGGGTGATCATGAGGATGCCAGTCCCAAAATTGTGCTGCAGTCGGCGCAGGAGGCCCACGATCTGGGCTTGAACGGTCACGTCGAGGGCGGTTGTCGGTTCGTCGGCAATTAGCAGATCGGGCTCACACAGCAAGGCCATCGCGATCATGATGCGCTGGCGCATGCCGCCTGAGAACTGATGCGGATAGCCCTTCAAGCAACGCACCGGGTCGGCGATTTGAACCGCCTCAAGCATTGATTGTGCGCGGCTACGGGCCGCCTTTGGTGTCGCATTCTTTTGAACCTCAAGAACCTCGGTCATCTGCCGCTCGATCGTCAGATATGGGTTCAGCGAGGTCATTGGATCCTGGAAGATCATGGCAATCCGGTTGCCGCGGATCCGGTTCAGCTCGTAAGGCGCCAGGCGCAGCAGATCGCGCCCTTCGAAGTGCGCCGAGCCCGTCGCGTGGCCGCCGGCGGCCAGTAGCCCGAGGATTGCGAGCATGCTCTGGCTCTTACCAGACCCACTCTCGCCGACGATCCCAAATGTCTGGCCTTTCGAGAGGGAAAAGGACAACTTTCGAACCGCGTCCAGACGACCATCGGGCGTCTCGAAATGCACGCCCAAGTGCTTGACGTCGAGCATGGAAGCGGAACTTGGTTCAGCCATCAGCGGTCTTTCGGATCGAGCGCATCGCGCAAACCATCACCCAGAAAGTTAAAGCAGTAGAGCGTGGTCGACAGCAGGGCAGCGGGGAACAGCAACAACCAGGGCGCCACTTCCATGGTCTGGGCGCCCTCCTGGATCAGCACCCCCCAACTGGTCATCGGTTCTTGAATACCTAGGCCCAAAAACGACAGGACTGACTCGGTCAAAATGACCGCGGGGACGGTCACGGTGGTGTAGATGACTACCAGACCCAGGAGGTTTGGAACAATGTGGGTGGCGATAATCCGGGCTTGCGACACGCCGATTGCGCGCGCGGCTTCGACATAGTCCATCCGCTTGAGTGAGAGCGCCTGGCCGCGAACGAGGCGCGCCATGTCCATCCACGAAAAAGCGGTGATGGCCAGAACGACCAGATAGAAATCCCGGCCCAACACCGTCACCAGAAGAATCGCGATCAGCAGGTAAGGGACGGCGTAGAGCACATCGACGACACGCATCATCCATTGGTCCGCAAAGCCACCCAAAAAGCCCGCTGTTGCACCCCAGACGGTGCCGAGTGCGACCGAACTAAGCGTTGCCAGAATCCCCACCATCAGGGAGATCCGACCGCCCATCAGGCAGCGCACCAGGAGATCGCGCCCAGATTCGTCGGTTCCCCACCAATGACTATTCGTCAATCCCGGCGCGAGGGCCATTGCGTTCCAGTCCGTGCTGTCAAACGCATGGGGCAACAACCAGGGCCCAACGATGCAGACAAAAGTGATCAAGATCAGCAGCAGACCGCTGACCGTGGCCGCCCGATTCCGCGCAAACCGGTCACGCGCATCGCGCCAGGGGCTGCGTGGCGCTGAGGGTTGGGATGGTGGGGTAGACATCAATAACGGATCCGTGGATCCAACGCGGCGTAGAGCAAATCCACAATCAGGTTGAGGGTCACCACGACCAGCGTGATCAGCACGACCAGCCCGAGGATCAGGGTGTAGTCCCGGTTGGCGGCGCCATTAACGACCAGGCGCCCAATCCCGGGCAGTGAAAACACAGTTTCGGTAACCAGGGCGGCTGTGATGGACGAAATCGCTAGCGGCCCAAGGACGGAGACCACTGGCAACAGGGCGGGCTTGAGGGCGTGACGCACGACGATCAGGCGCAGTGATAAGCCTTTGGCGCGCGCGGTCCGGATGAAGTTGCTGTGCAACACCTCAACCAGGCTGCCGCGCATGACGCGCCCGATCGTGGCCACGTTAATGAATGTCAGCAGCGCGATGGGCAAGACCATGAAGCGGGGCTCAAAATCATTCCAGCCGCCCGAGGGCAACCAGCGCAGCCAGAGCGAAAAAATCAGAACCAGGACGGGCGCAATCACGAAAGACGGAAAGACGCTCCCGAGGTTGCCCAGCAGCATCACGCTCACATCAATCCAGGAATTCTGTCGCAGGGCGGCGAGGCTTCCTAAGATCACGCCAATGAGCAGTGATAGCGCGATCGCCGTCCCGCCAATGGTCAACGAGATCGGTAGTGCATCCGCCACCAGATCGTTGACCGACCAGTCGGCATAGCGAAATGAGGCACCGAGATCACCGTGCAACAGGTTGTCCAGGTAGTGCAGATATTGCTGCCAGACCGGCAGATCGAGACGGTACTTCGTCTGCAGATTCGCCAAGACGGCGGCAGAAACCGCCTTCTCGCCATCGAACGGTCCGCCTGGCGCAGAGAACAGCAACAGGTAGACGACGGCGATCACAACCAGCAGTGTCGGGACGATCGCCAACAGGCGGCGCAGGGTATAGGCCAGCATGGTGTCGGTGACCCGGGGCTCTCAGCGATTAATCTTCAGCGCTGAATACACAGTGCTTCTGATTCAATGCTTAATAATATAAAGATCTTTGCTGCGAAAACGATCCATGACGTTCTCGGTGGAGTAACCACCGACATACGATTTCACCAGCCGCGGCAGCGAGTACTGCAACAATGGAATGATCGGATAGTCCGCCATCACCAGTTCGGTCGCCTTGGTAAACAGGGCGCTGCGCTTCGCCGGATCGGCCTGCTGCGCGCCCTGCTGGATCAAGGTTTCCGCTTCGCGGTTACAATTAAAATTATTGTTCTGATCTGAATCACATTTCACCAAGGCCAAAAAGGTCGTCGCATCGTTGTAATCCGCGATCCAGCCATTACGTGCCATCTCGAAATTACCGTCATGGCGGCGCTTGAGCAACACCTTGAATTCCATTGCCTCGAGTTCGACTTGAAGTCCTAGCTTGGTCTTCCACTCGGAAGCCGCAAAGATGGCCATTTTCTTGTGATAGTCGCTCGTGTTGTAGATGAACGTGAACTTGGCGCCGGGTTTCACCCCAGCCTCTTGCAAGAGGAGCTTGGCATCGGCGACGCGTTTCGCCATCGGCCACTGGGCCCAGTCGTAGGCGCTGACTTCAGCGCCCTCGAGGCCTTTGACGAAGAGTCCGTAGGCTGGGGTCTGGCCGTCGGCGGTGACGCGCTGCGCGAGCAAATCGCGATCGATCACCATGGAGAGGGCCTTGCGCACCCGCACGTCCCGAAAGAAGGCACTTTGGGTCTGAAACGAGTAATAACGTAGCCCAAGCATCGGCGAATTTCGCGTCTCCGCTGGATACTTTTGCGAGGTCTTCTCAAACGAGCCGGGTGGCAACTGATAGACCCAGTCGTTCTCACCGGTCTCGAACAACTTGACGTCCGCATTGCCGTCTTCGACCGGCAGATAGGTCACCTGGTTCAGTTGCACCTGCGCTGCGTCCCAGTACTGCGGGTTCTTCTCGAGGATCACCTTACTGTTGACCTGCCACTGCCTGAGCACGAAGGCTCCATTGCTGACGAGATTGCCGGGTTTGGTCCAGTCTTTACCGTGCGTCTCGAGCGCTTTCGAATGGACCGGGGCCAGATTGGGGTTAGCCATCAACCCGGGCATAAAGGTGATCGGCGTCTCGGTCCGGATTTCCAGAGTGGTCTTGTCGATCGCCTTGATGCCCAGTTCGCTCAGAGGTTTCTTGCCATTGGCGACGTCCTTGCCGTTGGCAAAAAAATCGCCGAACGTATGGGCGTACTTGGACGCGGTTTTAGGGTCGACCAAGCGCCGGATACCAAATACAAAATCCTGCGCGGTCACTGCATCGCCGTTCGACCACTTGGCGTTCGGGCGCAACTTGAACACCCAGGTCAAGGCATCCGTTTGCGACCAGCGCTCGGCCACGCCAGGGACAATCTTGCCGCGCGCGTCATTGGCGGTCAGCGGCTCAAACAGATCGCGCACGATGTTGGCAGCACCCACCGATTCAATCAGTGCGGGGTCGAGAGACTCGGGCTCTGAGCCATTGTTGCGGATGATGGTCTGGGTTGGATGGAGTGTCACGCCAGCCGGGACTCCCGCTGCAAAGCCTGGTTGAAGCCCAGGCAGGGTCATCATGAGACTGAGCGCCGCGGCCTTGCAGAGCAAACGCGCAAAGGGCAAACGCGCAAAGGGCACACGCGCAAAGAACAGTTGCGCGGTGATGGCGCCTGGCAGGTTTTTCATGGCGGGTTGAAATTAGGGTTGCACGCGGGGTTCGACATCGACGTACTTCCAGAAGTCGCGCATGAACGGATGTCGTTGATACCCATGGACCCAGGGTTGGCTAAGATCGGTCAGGATGCGGTGCGTTCTGAACTTGTAGGGCATGTAGGCCACCAGGATCTTGACAGCCTCTCGAATCAATTCCACCCGCTGCGGGCCGTCTGGCATGGCGCTGATCTGGCGGTACAACTCGTCATAACGTTTGTTATTGAATCGGGCATGGTTTTGCTGACCCTTCGATTCGGAATAACCCAAGGCCAGCACGCTGCCGCCGTCGGTGCCAGAAGCGCTCAGCCCCAGGCCCCACATCATGAGTTTTCCGGCCCGCGACGCCTTTAGATGCTCCGGCCACTTACCTTGCTTGAAATCTAGTTTGATCTGGATCGCGTCCATGTTTTTTTTGAAGATCTCGTCGAGCTCTTTTTGCGCGCCACCCGGGATCGTTGAAAATTCTAAAATTAGTGGCTTGCCGTCGGGTTGATCCCGCCAGCCATCACCATTTCTGTCTGTGTAGCCAAAAAGATCGAGCAACGCGATCGCTCGCGCCCGATCAAACTGGCCCATCTCGGAGCGCATCTGCGGGTCGTAGCCGATTGTCAGGGGCATCACCGGCCCGTGCGCGATGATCGCCTGACCACGCCGCGGCAGCCGAACTTCTTCTGCCGAATTGTAAGCAAGCCCGATCGCACGACGCAGCGCCACTTTGTCAGGGGTGTAACCACCCACGACCGGGTGCTCCATCGCGAAGTACATAAAAGTCACGTCCGAGGACGGCACGCGAACCATTTGGATCCCGGCCTTTTTGAGGTTCGGGGCCAACTGATTGCGCGGGATGGCCTGGTTTACAAAGCTGTTGGGCAGACGCTCGATGAGGTCGTGTTCCTTATTCAGAAAAGCCAGCCAACGGGGTTGCTCTTCTTCAACAATCGAGACCTCGACGCGGTCGATCATCGGCAGTCGACGACCTTTGAGTGCAGTGGCAATGGCTCGGGAGACGGGATCGTCGGTCGGGGCCTCGGCCTCGTAGAACTGTTCCCGAAAGTTCGGGTTGCGCACAAGATTGATCTTGGACGAGCGGCGCCATTCCCCGAGTTGAAAGGCACCGGTGCCGACGGGGTGTTCCATGATCCGGTCGCCATAGGCCTCGACGACTTCGCGCGCCACGATCCCGAAAATTCCGGGGTCGGCGAGAAGGCTCGAGACGAACCGGGGTCGCGCCTCACCGACTCGAAACTGCACCGTGTAACGGTCGAGTGCCCGCATTCCGGGGATCTCGGTGTTGTAATCAAACTTGCCGCTTGCCTGGGCTTGGTCCCGTAAAGCATCCAGTCCGAGAATTTTCTCTTCCTTGACCCCACTGAGAGACGGGCTTTTGGTCTTTGGGTCAAAGATCCGCTTGTAGGTGTAGACCACGTCGTTTGCGGTCAACTCGCGCTTCTTTCCTCCAAATGCCGGATCATCCGAAAAATAAATTCCGGGTCGAAGTCGAACCGTGAAGGTTTTGAAATCCTCTGAAACCTCGGGCATGTCCTGAGCCAGGTTCGGCTTGATTTTTGCGGGTCTGGCCAGATAATCGTAGGTGTAGAGCGAATCGAAGATATTGGCTGTCAGAATGCGGGAATACAGGTCGCTCAGCTGCGCCGGGTCAAAACCCGTTTCAGCGATCGGAAACGCATAGCGAAGGACTTTCTCGGGGCTTCCGGTGGCTGGGGCGGCGGCTTGAGTAAGCGTCCCGCTCAGTGCCGCGTA